>DATADA010000150.1:0-11607 GCA_036258775.1 Candidatus Limnocylindria bacterium
CGCCCCAAGAGGTTGGTCACCACTGCCCGGCTGGCACCGCCCCGAATCCGCCTTTACGGCTGCGCCACGACGCCCGGCTTTGACGGTCCCGCCGCGGACTGGCGGCCGCTCTTCACCTGGTCGAACCCTCCGATACCGAGCGAGCCGTCCACCATCTGAAAGAAGCGCGTCCCCTCCCGGCCACACATCGAGCATCTGCGGGATGCGCGCTTGTACGAGACGAACATTCGCAGGTTCACGGCTTCGAGTCAGGTGCGTCTCCGGCACGTCTCCATCTCACCTGCCGGGCAACTGCGGATGACGCTCCCGCTGGAACGAGGTATGCATAGGCGGCCTGTACTTCGTTCACGAACGGGATGCGGCGGGAGGAGGGCGTGTGGTGCAGACCATCGAGGACTGGGGAGACGCCGTGCTCGTCTCCGTCACTGAGGCCCTGAGGAACTTCCTCGGTTTCATCCCGCAGCTGATCGGCGCGCTCATCGTCCTGATCCTTGGCTGGATCATCGCCGGCCTGCTGGCGCGGCTCGTCCAACGCGTGCTGGAAGCCGTCGGCTTTGAGCGAGCGGCCGAGAGCACCGGTATCACCGGCTTCATTCGCCAGAGCGGGTCCGACTGGACAGCGAGCCGAATCCTGGCCGAGATCGTGAAGTGGTTCATCCGCCTGATCGCGATCCAGGCCGCCGCCACGATCCTCGGAATGGCGCAGATCAGCCAGATCATCAACAGCATCCTGCTCTGGCTGCCGAACCTCGTCGTCGCCATCGCGATCATCGTCATCGGCGCATTGATCGCCCGTTTCGTGGGCGGGCTCGTGCGTGGCGCGACCGGCGAGATGGGCTTCGGCAACCCGAGCCTGATGGGGGCCATCGCCCGCTACGCGATCCTCGTCTTCGCGGTCATCGCCGCCGTCGATCAGCTTGGCATCGCGGAAACGGTCGTGAACACCCTGTTCGTCGGTGCGGTGGCGGCGATCGCTGCGGCGCTTGCGCTCGCCTTCGGGCTGGGGGGACAGGACGTGGCCCGCCAGATGACCCAGGGCTGGTACCAGCGGGGTCAGGACGCGAGCCGCAAGGTCGCCGAATACGCGCAGCGCCGCCAGGTTGATGCGGAGCGGGTGCGGGCCGCCGGCCAGCCACTGCCGGGGAGCGCCAGTGTCGAACCGGCGCGAGAAGCGCCAGGCCAGCCTCCGGGGCAGCGTTCGACGTCGCCCGCCGGCCAGCCTTAGGGCAGCGTCGAGAACAGGGGGACACATGGCGGCGCGCGACAGCGGATCGAATCGGAACCCACCCGTGCCCGAGGATCGTCGGCGGCGCCGCCGGCCGCACACGACGACCGCGGAGCAGGTCGAGGTCGCCGGGCGCGGGGCGGCCGAGCACGACGAAGCCTCCACTCAGCCAGTGGACGTTCCGGCCCAGCGACTGGAGCGCGCAGAAGAGCGGCTCGTGCCGAGGGTCCACCGTGCCGACGTGGGCGAGGTCGTCGTCACGAAGCACGTCGTCGAGGAGCCCGAGACGGTCACCGTGACGCTCGCGCACGACAAGTTGGCGCTGCAGCGCACTGGCGTCAATCGGCCGCTGGAGCCCGGCGAGCAGCCGATCACGAACCGCGGAGAGGAGACGCTCCTCCTCGTCGTCGAGGAGCGGCTCGAAGTCCGCAAGGTGCCGTACGTGGTCGAGGAGATTCGCCTGCGACGGCAGGTCGTTCGCGAGGAGCGCCAGGTCACCGATACCGTGCGCAAGGAGCGCTTCGACATCGATCCTCGGGGAGCTGTCGAGCTTCGCGAGGACGACGGTTGAACTCGCCCGCCGAAGCGGCGACGCTCGCGGTTGGCTCGCGGCGACCGCCTGTGCACCGGTCGGTCAGCAGCGGTAGTCGGCGTCGAACCCGTTGGCGAAGTACTGGGTGTACACGACGGCTCCGCCGGTGAAGCCGGTGGCGGTGCAGTTGCGCCTCGCTCCCTGGAGCGTTCGGGCGCCGGCCACCCAGCTGGCGTGGTCGGCGAATGTCCTGGTGCCGCCGGTGATGACGCCCCACTGGTAGCCGGTCGAGTAGAACCCGACGCTCGCGACGCCGACCGACTCGAGGTAGTCGACCGCGCCGCGCAGCGTGGCCACGTTGAGGCTCACCTCGTCCCGCCAGCTGTTCGACGTCTCGACGTCCAGCCACCAGTGGTTGTCGACCGGTGTGCGCGTGGCCCCTTCCTCTGCCCAGCCGAGCGAGATGTAGGCTGCCACCGCGGTGGCGTACGAGTGCTTCGCGGCGTTCCAGCCGTAGTCGTACGCGCAGTCGTGCGTGTCACGACCCGGGACCTCGGAGGTGTTGCACGGGCGCGGGTAGCTCTGACCGTCGGGCCAGAACGAGGAGAGCTCCGGGCCGGGATTCCCGGTGTTGGCATAGAGCTCCGTCGAGCGGCCGCCCCACGCCAGCTCACTCGGGCCGTTGCCCGCCCCGAGGCACGGATTGACGCTGTAGACCCGGCCGCCGTTCACGCCGACGATGGCGAAGGCCGGATCCTTCGGGAACGTGCCGCCACACTGGGGATAGCTGATGTCATAGCCGGGAAGCGTTCGGGACGAGCCGGAACGCTGAGCCTCGCGGCCATCGGGCTCGGTTCCCAGCGCGACGGCCGGGCGCGAGGCGACGAGCGCGCCGAGAACGGCGAGGCCGAGAAGCGCCCGGGAGAGCGCGCTCCGGGGGGAGGGCACGCCGCCACTCTAGCGGGTCGCGCGAAAGTGCGGCTCGGGTGAGGCACGCGGTGTGCAGTACGGATCCGACACTGGGGGGAACGCGAACGGCCGCCGCATTCCGGGGGGACGAGACGCGGCGGCCGTTGCGTGTCCAGCTGCGTGTCCAGCGTAGCAAGCGGGTAATCAATCTCTGGCGCTGCGCGTCAGCCGGTCGGGCCCTCCTCTAGCCCAGTGGCTCGCCGCCGGTCACGCCGATCACCTCGCCGGTGATGTAGCTGGACTCCTGGCTCGCCAGGAAGACGAACACCGGAGCGAGTTCGGCGGGCTGGCCGGCACGGCCGGTCGGCGTGTCCTCTCCGAACTTCTCGGCTTTCTCGGGCGGCATGGTGGACGGGATGAGCGGCGTCCAGATCGGCCCCGGCGCGACGCCGTTGACGCGCACGCCCTTCTCGATCGCCTCCTTGGCGAGGGCCTTCGTGAAGGTGAGGATCCCGCCCTTCGTCGTGGCATACGGGAGCAGGTTGGGCGAGGGGTCGTAGGCCTGGATCGAGGTGACGTTGATGATCGTCCCGCCCTCGGGGAGGTGCTCCATCGCCGCTCGGCTCAGGTAGAACATCGCGTCCAGGTTCGTGCGGAGGATGCGCCGCCACTCCTCGCCGGTCATCTCGGCGATCGTGTCGCCCGAGTCCTGCCAGGCGGCGTTGTTCACGAGGATGTCGAGCCGCCCGAACTCCTCCACCGTGCGCTCGACCAGCCGCCGGCAGTGCTCCTCCTCGCCGATATCGCCCGGCACGCTGAGCGCGCGGCGTCCCGCATCGGTCACCCAGCGCTCCGTCTCGGCGGCGTCCTCGTCTTCGTTGAGATAGCTGATCACGACGTCGGCGCCTTCGCGCGCGAAGGCGATGGCGACCGCCCGCCCGATCCCGGAGTCGCCCCCGGTGATCAGCGCGACCTTGTCGGTCAGGCGTGCGCTGCCGCGGTAGCTCTCCTGCCCGTGATCCGCGGTCGGAGTGAGCTGCTTCTCGGTCCCGGGTGGCTCCTGCTGCTGCTGCGGAAAGGGTGGAGTCGGGGCCTGCGTCTTGGGGTCCTGCTGCTCGGTCTGGTCGGGCCGGCGGGTCGTCTCGGTGCTCACGTCGTTCGTTCCCCCTGCGGTGTCTCGGGTCTCTGGTGTCGCCGCACACCTCGCACGGCCCGTGCCGCGCTGGCCGGTTGGCATCGATGCTGCCGTAGGGAGGGCGAACACAGGCAGGTAGAGCACAAAAGGGGGACCCACATGCCCAATCACACGCCCACCGGCACGACGACCGAGGAGTTCGGCGGCACGTCGGCCGCCCTCGACGTCGAGACCGGGTCCGAGAGCCAGGATCCACTGGCGCAGACCGGGCAGGAGACGGCGGAGCGCGCCGGCCAGCTCGCGGAGCGCGCCAAGGAGACCGGCTTCCAGCAGGCCAACACACAGATGACCCGCGTGGCGGACACCATCGAAACCGCGGCGGACGCCATCCGCCGGGCGGGCGGTGACGTCGGCGAGCAGCAGCCGGCCATCCAGAACGTCGCCTCGACGGTCGCGGAGCGGGCCGAGCAGTTCTCGCAGTACCTGCGCGAGACCGACGCGCGCGAGATCCTTCGCGGCGCCGAGGACTTCGCACGCCGCCAGCCGCTGATCGTGGTCGGTGGCGCGTTCCTCCTCGGGCTCATCGGCGCTCGCTTCCTGAAGGCGTCGTCGACCCGGGCGGGCGGTGGCCAGGACTGGCGCGCGATGCGGTCGGGTGACTACGGCACCAGCGGCGCCGGGCTCGGCGGTTATGGAACCGGCTATGGCACCGGCTACGGGAGCGCTGCCTACGGCGTCGCCTCCGGCGATCGCGGCTCGTCGGCCTACGGCGGGACCTCGGGCTACGGCGCCGAGGCTGGCACCGGCTCGACGGCCGGGACCGGCTCGACCGGCGGGTACGACACGAGCTACGAGAGCGGCCGCACCGACGAGCAGGGGATCTGACGATGGAGCGGGCACCGGAGGACAACCGGTCGCTCGGCGAGCTGTTCGCGGACCTGGGCCGTCAGGTCGGTCAGCTGGTCCGCCAGGAGGTTGAGCTCGCCAAGGTCGAGCTATCGGAGAAGGCAAGCCAGACCGCCCGGAACGTGGCGAGCCTGGCCGCGGGCGGCCTGATCGCGTACGCGGGACTGCTCGTCCTGCTGATCGGGATCGCCTGGCTGCTGACCGAGCTCGGCCTGACGGTGTGGCTCTCCTTCCTGATCGTGGGGATCGTGGTCATGGCGATCGGCGGCTTCCTCGTGTGGCGGGGAATCCAGCAGATGCGTGAGACGGACCTGGCGCCCCGACAGACCGTCGAGACGATGAAAGAGAACGTCGAGATGATCAAGGAGCACCCGAAGTCAGCATGCGCGGCAACGAAGACGACCGCGACCTCGCCAGGACCGATGACGTCCTGCTGGACGAGGACGCCCGCCAGCCGATCCCCGAGGCGCGCAGCGCCTCGCTGACGGGGACCGCGCTGGAGGATGAGGCGGCATCCGGCTACCACGGCGAGCCGACGATCGACACGGTGTACACGTCTGAGGCGACGGCCGCCGGAGGCGAGGGGTTGACCGGCGAGGTCCAGCCCGACTCACCGGACGCGATCCGATCTGACATCGACCAGACGCGCGAGGAGGTGGCCGGCACGCTCGACGAGATCGGCGCGCGGCTCGACCCGGGGAATCTCGCCGACCAGGCGAAAGAGAAGGTTCGCGAGGCCACCATCGGCCGCGTGGAGGAAGCAGTGGGATCCGCGGGTGAGACCGCGAGGGGGATAGGCGACATGGTGATGGAGACGATCAAGCGCAACCCGTTCCCGGCCGCGCTGGCCGGGGTCGGGCTCGCCCTGCTCTGGAAGAACCGCGCCGACGGGCAGGGGCAGAGCCGGTCGGGCGGGACGAGCTACCGCTACACGGATCGCTACGGCTACACCGGCGGGTATGCGGGTGGTGAGTTCCGCGGTTCCGGTGATTGGCAGGGCTCGCAGGGGCCCGGCGTGACCGACCGCGCCCGACAGGCGGCCGGTGGCGTGGCCGACACGGCCAGCGGCGCCGCGCAGAACGTCGGCCGCACCGCGGGCCAGGTCGCCGGGACCGCCCAGCAGGCCGCCGGTGAGGCCGTCCAGCGCGGCCAGCAGGTCGCGGGCGAGGCGGTGCAGCGCGGACAGCAGGCAGCGGAGCAGGTCGGCACCAGCTTCAACGAGCTCGTGCGAGCGAACCCGCTCGGCGTCGCCGTGGCCGCGCTCGGGGCCGGGGCGGCCGTCGGGCTGCTCCTTCCCGAGACCGAGCCGGAGCACCGCTTCCTCGGCGAGGCCAGCGACCAGGTCGGCCGCACGATCCAGCAGACGGCGTCGCAGGCGATGGACAAGGTCGAGGAGGCTGCCGACACCGCCGAGCAGAAGGTGCAGGAGGCCCAGACCGCGTAGCGCGCACCAGCTGCCGCGGAGCGGGGAGCGGCTCGTCCTTCGGGACGGGCCGCTCGCCGTCTCTCCGGCGTGGCAGCCTGCGGCCGGTGCTTCCCGTGATCCGGACGGCGACAACGGCCATCGCGCTGCTCGCGCTGGTCGCGCTGCTGCTCGCGTGTGAACCCGCCTCCTCGCCTCCCGGCGCGATACCGCCACCGGAGGCGAGCGCCGCATCCGCCCCCACTGGAAGCCGTGCACCGGTGACCACCGCCACGCCGCGCCCGACCGCCACCCCGACACCGGGCCCGACGTCGACGGCGGCGCCTGCCTCGCGCGACGGGACCTACCTGGCGCTCGGCGATTCGCTGGCGGTCGGCGTCGGCGCATCGCAGCCGAGCCGGCTCGGGTACGTCGCGCTCCTGTTCGAGCGGCTCCGGGCGCCGGACCGAGCCGGTGGACCATCGGCGACCCGACTCGCGAACGTCGCGGTCAGCGGCGAGACGAGCAGCTCGCTCATCGCCGGTGGCCAGCTCGAGAGGGCGCTGCAAGTGATCGCGGACTCGGAGCCGCGGGTAAGCGTGGTGACGCTCGACATCGGCGGCAACGACCTGCTGCGGCTGCTCGGGACGGAGCCCTGCACGTCGGCGCCGGCGAGCGACGGCTGCGAGGCGCTGGTGCGTGCCACGCTCGACGGCTTCGAGGCGAACGAGCGGCGCGTCCTGGCCGAGCTGCGGCGGGCGCTCGACGCGGCCGCCTCACCGGCGCCGCTGGCGGTGATGACGTACTTCAATCCCTTCTCGGGCACGGACGATCTCTACGAGGTCGCCGCCGACCGGGCGCTCCTCGGCGCGGATGGACGCGTGGACTGCGCGGCGGCGCGCCGGGACGTCGCCGCGCGCGGGATGAACGACATCATCGCCTGCCTCGGCGAGGAGCACGGTGCGATCGTCGTCGACGTGCAGCCGCTCTACGCGGGGCTCGGGCTCGAGCTGACCCACATCGGGTCGGAGGACATTCACAGCAACGATGCCGGCTATGCCGTCATCGCCGATGCGTTCGCGGAGGCGCTGTCCCGCTGAGGCGCCGAGCTCAGCGTGGGGCAGCCGGCGCCGGCCTGGAGAAGGAACGCGCGGACGGTGGCGCCTCCGCCACGCCGCTCATGGCGAGCGCCTCACGGCGGTAGGCGGCGGCCGTTCCGGCATCGCCGGTCGCCTCGTACAGGGCGGCGAGCGCCACCAACGCGTCGGCGTAGCGGCCGCGCAACAGCTCGCGCGTCTCCTCCACGTGCGCGCTGTCGCCGTAATACGGGCAGTCGTCGAGGTAATCCCCGCGGTACAAGCCGCGCGCGTCCTCGAGCAGCCTCATCCGCTCGGCGGGATCCGGGGCGGACGCCGCGTCGCGCATGAGCGCCTCGAATGCCGTGCGGTCGCTCCACGCCACCACGTCCGGATGGAGCCGATAGCGGTCGTTGTGGAATGAGATCGACGAGCGCGCCGGCCCTTCCCAGGCGGCGCTCTCGAGCGTGCGGCGCAGCCCCAGCAGCGTGCGATGGAAGGCGAGGTCGGCGCGGTCGAGATCGGTGTCCGGCCAGATGAGCTCGACCGCTTCCTCCTTGTCGACGCCACGCTCGCCCCGGTCGTACAGGAAGGCGAAGAGCGCCTCCGCCTGGCGGTTGCCCGCCTTCGCGCCGCCCCAGCGCTGCACCGGCTCGCCGCCGATCTCGGCCCGCAGCGGCCCGAGCACGAAGAGCTGAAGGCCGGCGGTCGTCGACGCGGCCAGACGGCGGCTCAGCTGCTCGGCCTGCGCCTCGATGCCGGCCTGCTCGTGAGACAGGGTCACGAGCGCCTGCTCCTCCTCGCGGTGACGTCGAGCCAGGCGCAGCGCGGCCGCCAGGTAGCTGCAGGTGACGGCCAGCAGCTCGCGCTCATGGTCGGTGAACGGCAGCCCGTTCGTCTTGCCGCTGAAGATCGCCAGCCCGAACGCCTCGCCCCCGAACTCGAGCGGGACGCGGGCGGCCGGCGCCTCCTCGCCGTCCATCTCGCCGTGTGCCGCGAGGACGCTGCCGTCCACCCGCACCACCGCGGCCCCGCGCAGCCCGACCGTCCGCGCCACCCGCGCCAGCGCGGGCGCGACCGCCTGCTCGGGTCGCTGGGCGGTGACCGTATCCTCGCCGAGGGCCTCGAGCAGGGCGCCGTACCGGCCGCCGGGCGGAACACCGCCGAGCACGCGTCGAACCCAGTTGGCGGCCGGCTCGAAGACCGCCACGCCGGCGATCAGGGCCAGCGGGGCGACCAGCGGCAGCTGAAGTCCCAGTGCGCGCTGGGCCGCGCTGTCGACGGTCACGAGCACCGCGAAGGCCACCACGAGGCCGACGCCGACGAGCACCGAGTAGCGGAATGAGCGCGCCGCGACCTCGGGCGCCAGGAAGACGCGCTCCGCGTACACCGCGTAGACCGCCATCACCATCGCCGCCGTGACGATCGCGGCTCCGATCCACTCCGGGCCGCCGATCTCCTCCGGCACGATTCGCAGCATGCCGCCGATGGCTCCGAGTGCGACGGTCGCGATGGCGATCTTCAGCTGCTGCCGGCGCAGCCGATCGTCCCCCGCGTCGCGGAGGGCGACCACGAGCCATGCGATGCCGAGGGCGAACATCCCGAGGCGCGTCACGGCGTAGCCCCAGGCCCAGACGCTGCCCGGCACCCCGAGCGCCGAGAACGACGGCGGGGTGAAGGTGATGGGATGAGCCGGATCGAGGATCGCCTGAACGACCGCGAGCACGCCGATCGCGTACGCGGCGACGACGATCGCCGTCCGGCCCGGGTGCGGGCGCCGCTCTGTGGCGAACGCCAGCGCGATGTGCAGGGTCGCCGGCGGCAGGAGGAACGCGGCGACGTCCTCCGCCGCGTTTCCCGGCCCGGTCCAGCTGCTCAGCCACTCGAGGCTGGTCGTCCGCTGCACGATGACCGAGGCGGACCAGATGAACAGCAGGAAGGTGACGAAGACGAAGATCCGCCCTCCCGGACCGGAGCGCGACCGGAACAGGACGGTCAGCCCCAGCCAGACGCTGAGGACGGCGGTGGCGGCCTGGGCAGCTACCTCGGCCACATGCTCGGGCATGCCCCGATCCTCCGAAGGGCGACCTCACCTTACCTGCTCGGCGTTCCCGGCGGCAATAGCGACGCGCGACGGATCCGCCGCCTTACGGGGTGCCGGCAGCCGATCCGAAGACGCGGTCGACGAAGTCGACGAGCCAGGTGCGGTAGTCGTCCGGGCAGCTCTCGAGCAGGGCCGCGTGGCGCCCCTCCGGGCAGGTGTGCAGCTCGACCTCCACTCCGCCGGCCTGTGCCGCCGCGAGCAGCTGCTCCGCGTTCTCGGGTCCCTGGTCGGCGTCGCGGCCGCCCTGCAGGATCAGGAGGGGGCGATCGCCCAGCCGGCCGACGTTGTGGACCGCGTCCGCCCCGGCCAGGTTCTCGCCGGTCCGGATCCAGGCGCCGATCCAGACGGCCAGGTACCCCGCGCCGCCGACCGGGTGCCCGGCGGCGAGCAGCCGCGTCTCGACCGTGTTCTGCAGCGTGGCGTGCGTCGAGTCGAGCACGAGCGCCGCGACGCGGGGGTCATCGGCGGCCACGTTGGCGGATGTGACGCCGCCCATCGAGCTGCCGAGCAGGAGGAAGCGGGTCGCGCCCTTCTCGGCCTCCGCCCAGTCGAGCATCGCCTTGAGGTCCACCTGCTCGCGGACCCCCATCGTGCTGTGGGTCCCGGTGCTGCGGCCGTGGTTGCGCATGTCGAGCAGCAGCAGGTTGTACCTGTCGTGGAGGAGCGCGCCCCGCGTGAGCATCGCGCTCATCGAGCTCCCGATGCCGTGGACGAGCACGACCGTCGGGCCGTCGGGTGGCATGCCATCGGCGGCGGGGATGTACCAGCCGGCGATGCGTTCGCCGTCCGGCGTGACGACCTCGTCGCCCGGTGGCGGCCGCCGCGCGCGGCAGTCGCGGAGATCGTCCTCCTCGGCGGCGAGGCGCGCGTCGTCGGCCGGGTCGTAGTTGATCGCCTCGTACTGCCAGCCGTACTCGGTCTCCGGGGTGAAGCACCAGATCGATCGGTTCGGGTGCACCAGCCGTTCCGACCCCGCGAACCCGACGTACCCGAAGTAGGGGAGCCCGATGACGACCACCGCGAGGACGGCCAGTCGGCCGAGGCGCCGTGCCACGCGGCGCATCTTCACCGGGCCGGGCTGCGGCCGGACTGCGGCGCCACCAGGCGGCACGCCGCCTGCTGCTTGCCCGAGGCGAGATCCACGAAACAACAGTCAGCCGGGGAGGCGATCGAGATGACGTACGGAAGCGCGCAGGGTGGCGCCGATCAGACCGTCGTTGGCGAGAAGGCTCAGGAGCAGGAGCACTCTCACGACGCGCAGACCCACAGCCACGACCACTACCACGTGACGCACCACCACGGCGGCGGCCCGCTGGGCGAGTTCGAGCACCGGTCGCACTACCACAGCCACGAGCACAACCATGCGCGGCTCGTCCACGGCCACGAGCACGACGAGGGCAGCGAGGAGAGCGACCACGGCAAGGAGGCGCACGTCCACGACCACGAGGACCCCACCGGCCGCGGGCTGTAGCGGGCGGGCGTCGACGGATGGTTCGATGGGGCTACGCGCTGAGCAGCGAGGAGCACTCGCCGCGAGACCTCGTCCGTAACGCACGGCTGGCCGAGGAGGCCGGCTTCGAGTTCGCGCTGATCTCGGACCACTTCCACCCGTGGGTCGACGCCCAGGGGCACTCGGCCTTCGTGTGGTCGGTCCTGGGTGGCATCGCGCGCGAGACGACGCGACTCGAGGTCGGCACCGGCGTGACGGCGCCGATCATCCGCATCCATCCGGCGATCATCGCGCAGGCGGCCGCCACCGTGGCCGACCTCTTCGAGGGTCGGTTCTTCCTCGGCGTGGGCACCGGGGAGAACCTCAACGAGCACATCCTCGGCGATGGCTGGCCGCCGTACGAGATCCGTCGCGAGATGCTGGTCGAGGCGCTCGACGTGATGCAGGGCCTGTGGCAGGGGCGGCTGTGGAGCCACCACGGCGACTACTACGTCGTCGAGAACGCGCGGATCTACGACGTTCCGCAGCAGCCCATCCGGGTCATGATCGCCGCCGGCGGTCCGGAGTCGGCGGGCATGGCGGGCCAGCTCGGCGACGGGCTGATCGTCACCTCGGCGCAGACCGACGTGCTCGACGAGTTCCGCTCCAGCGGCGGCGACGGCAAGCCGATCTACGGCCAGGCGACGGTCTGCTGGGCCCCGACCGAGGAGCAGGGGCGGCGGACGCTGCACGAGATCTGGCCGAACGCCGGCGTGCCCGGCGATCTCTCGCAGGAGCTCGCGCTGCCGAAGCACTTCGAGCAGGCGTCGCAGCTCGTGACGCCGGAGATGCTCGCGGAGCAGACGCCGGTCGGCCCCGATGTCGCTCG
>DATADA010000151.1:0-4404 GCA_036258775.1 Candidatus Limnocylindria bacterium
CTCGCGCCGCTCCACCGGGCGCATCCGCTCCACGTCGTAGCCGGCGCGGGCCACCTCATCGGGGATGGCGCCCATCACCTCCCGCAACGGCGGGGCGTCGGCGTCGAGGTTGACGAAGACGAACGGACCCCATCGGTCGACACGCACCGGGACCAGGCCGAACTCCTCCTTGCGGAAGTCCTCGGTCTCCTCCATCTCGGGGCAGGCCCGCAGCGTGCCGTCGAGCCCGTACGTCCAGCCGTGATAGCGGCACTGGAGGCTCTTGCGGTTTCCGCGCGTCAGCGCCACCTGCCCAGCCCGATGCCTGCACACGTTGTAGAACGCCCGCAGCTCCCCGTCCTGGCCATGCGTGATCACGATCGGCTCGTCGATGACCGTGACGGGCACGAAGTCGCCGATGCGCTGCAGGTCGTCGTAGCGGGCCACCAGCTGCCAGGTGCGCGCGAAGATCCGCTCCTTCTCGAGCTCGAGCACGGCGGGGTCGAGGTAGTAGCGCGCGGGCAGCGTCGAGGCGCGGGAGAGCGGGATCTCGGGCGCGCGGGGCGAGAGGGCATCCGGCCCGGCGCCGTCGCCCGCGGCGCCGCCAGCCGACCGCGGGCCGAGCTGGGTCGTCATCGGCGCGAGTGTAGCGGTGCTCCGCGTCGCCGGACGCCGCCCATCCATGGAGGCAGAAGCGATGGCTGGCCGCGCGGACCCCCGCAGTCGAGGGCTCGGCCGGTGTTGGCGATCGGCGGTGAACGAGATCGGGATCGACGCCAGCCCGGGTCTCCGGTTCATTCACCGGGGAGTCGGAGCACCGCGCCAGCGGGCCGGCCGCGCACGCCGCGAGCGGGCGTGCTAGAACTTGCGGCCGATCACAGAACTTTGCCGATAGCGCCAACCCCGGCCGCGTGCCGCCAGCTGGAGGACACAGATGACGCCGACCCGCCGAATCGCGCTGCTTGCCGCAGGCCTTCTCCTGCTGGCCGCCTGCCAGGGCGGCGGGACAGGCGGCGGCGGAGACGGGGCTGGCGCCTCACCGGGCACGGACGGCAGCCCTGCTGCCGCCGGTGGGGACGGCGGCGGTGACGGCGGGGACTACCTCGCGCGCATCCAGGCGGCCGGGGTGATCAAGGTGTCGACCGATCCGGCATACCCGCCCCAGTCGTTCCTGAACGAGGAGACGAACGAGCTCGAGGGCTTCGACATCGATGTCGCCACCGAGATCGCCGAGCGGCTCGGCGTGGACGTCCAGTTCGAGACGCCCGACTTCTCCGCCGTGGTCGCCGGCGGCTGGTCGAACCGATGGGACATGAGCGTCGGCTCAATCACGATCACGCCGGAACGCGAGGAGATCCTCGACTTCACCCAGCCCTACTACTTCGTGCCGGTGCAGATGGCGACGACCGAGGGGACCGGCATCGAGACCCTCGAGGACTTCGCCGGCACGACGATCTGCGTCGGCGAGAGCACGACCTACCAGTTCTGGCTGGAAGGCACGCTGCAGCTTCCCGAGGAGGCGGGCGAGCCCCTGCCTCCACCTGAGGACGCCACGGTATCGACCCTGCCGACGGACATCAACTGCGCCGAGGCGTGGCGCGACGGACGGATGGACTCCCAAGGATGGGTCAGCTCCGTCACGACCGTGGAGCAGGCCGTCGCCGACGGCATGCCGGTCATCCCGGTCGGCGACTTCGTCTTCAACGAGGGTCTTGGCGTCGCCTTCGACCGGAGCGTCGAGGACAACGACTCGCTGGTGCAGGCGGTCGACGAGATCATCGCCGAGATGCACGAGGACGGCACGCTCGCCGAGCTGAGCGAGCAGTGGTTCGAGGGCATCGACTACTCCCAGCCGCAGTAGCAACATAGCCACGCACACCGGCCGGGGACGCATGGCGCCTCCTCCCCGGCCACGCGGCACCGCGCCGGGGAGTAGATGATGGCGGGCGGCGGCGGAGCCCAGGGCACCGAGTTCACGCTCGACGTCCCGCGTCGCGCGCCGATCGTCGAGCGGATCACCAGCGCCCGGCGCCGCGCCCGCGTCCTGTTCCGGATCCAGTTCGCCGCCGTCTGGCTGATCCTGATCACGCTGATCGTCGTCGGCCTGTACGCCGGCGGCCGGATCGAGCCGGACTGGCTCGGCCGCAACGCCCCGTTTATCCTGGGCGGGATCGGGATCACGATCCTGGTCTCCATCGCCTCGATCGTGCTCGCGACCTTCATGGCGCTCATCGGCGCGCTCGGCCGCCTCTCGACGAACGCGATCGTGTACGCGGTCTCCTCGTTCTACGTGTCGCTCGTGCGCGGGACGCCGCTGCTCGTCCAGATCTACATCGTCTTCTTCGCGCTCCCCCAGCTCGGCATCGTGCTCGACCCGATACCGTCGGGCATCGTGGCGCTCGGCTTCAACTACGGCGCGTACATGACCGAGATCTTCCGCGCGGGCATCCAGGCGGTCCCGCACGGCCAAGTCGAGGCAGCGCATGCCGTGGGCATGCCGGATCGGCTCATCTTCCGCCGAATCGTCCTGCCGCAGGCGGTGCGCATCGTCATCCCGGCCGTCGGCAACGAGTTCATCGCGATGATCAAGGACAGCTCGCTGGTCTCCGTCATCACGGTCCAGGAGCTGCTCTGGCGGGCTCGCAACGTCGGCACGCGCGACGCGCGCAGCATCCAGGCGTTCCTGGTCGCCGCGCTCGTCTACTGGATCCTGACGATCATCTTCAGCATCTTCCAGGAGCGCCTCGAGCGGCGGCTGGCGCGGTCCGATCGGTGAGCCGATGACCGCTGCGCACCCGCTCCCGGACCCGGCCCAGCAGCCACCGACCGGCCGTCTGGCGCCGCTCGGCAGCGGCTACCCGGAGGGATCGGTCCTGCCCGCCCGCCTGGGCGAGCTGATCGTGCGCGCCGAGGGGCTGCATAAGTGGTTCGGCGACAACCATGTGCTGCGCGGGGTGGACCTCGAAGTGCGCCAGCGCGAGGCGGTGATGTGCATCGGCCGCTCCGGCAGCGGAAAGACGACGCTCCTGCGCTGCATCAACTTCCTCGAGGAGCCGACCGCCGGGACGGTCGAGATCGACGGGCTACGGGTCGCCGCCGACCCGCTCCACGAGCGCAGCCGGCACCACCAGGAGCAGATCCGCCAGATGCGGATGCGGGCCGGGATGGTGTTCCAGGACTTCAACCTGTGGCCGCACATGACCGCCATCGGCAACTGCATCGAGGCGCCGATCCGGGTGCGCGGCCTGTCCACCAGGGACGCCGTCGAGGTGGCGGAGCGCTACCTGGGCAAGGTCGGGCTGCTCGACAAGCGCGATGAGTACCCGAGCCGCCTGTCGGGCGGCCAGAAGCAGCGCGTCGCCATCGCGCGCGCCCTGTGCATGGAGCCGAAGCTGCTCCTCTTCGACGAGCCGACCAGCGCGCTCGACCCCGAGCTCATCGGGGAGGTGCTCAACGTGATGGAGGAGCTCGCGCACGAGGGGGCGACCATGATCGTCGTCACCCACGAGATGCACTTCGCGCGTGAGGCCGCCGACCGCGTCGTCTTCCTCGAGGAGGGACGCATCATCGAGCAGGGACCGCCCGAACAGGTGCTGAATGATCCCCAGGACGAGCGGACCCGCCAGTTCCTGCGCCGCTTCCTGGCCCACGCCGGCTGAGCGCGGCACCGCGTCGGCGCGGGACTGCAACCGGCCGCCACCGCCGCGCGTCTTCATCCTCACCGCCCGCCCGAGCCCGAGGAGAACCCCGATGATCATGCGCCGCTGCACCCATTGCGAAGCACAGTTCGAGGTGGTCGCCGGGAGGTCCCCGAGCTGTCCCACCTGCGGGCTCGATCCGGATCTGCCCCGTCTCGCCTTCGACGACGCGCCGGCCTTCTTCCTGGCCGGCGATCCGCGTCACGAGCCCGGCCCGACGTCGCTCGCCGCCCTCCGCGGCAGCTAGGCGCCCGACCGCCCGGGAGCTTCGGTCCGCCGCTGGCGTGACCGCTCGCGAAGCGGGAAGACGATGTCGCGCAGGACGACGTCGCCGACCGCCACCACCGGGATCGCGATGATCCCGCCCACGATCCCGGCGATCGAGGTGCCGGCGAGCACGCCGAGCAGCACCGCCACGGCCGACAGGGCAACCGCCCTGCCGTGGACGATCGGCGTGATGACCGAGCCCTCGAGCTGCTGGAGGACGACCAGCCAGGCGAGCATGAGCAGGGCGGCGAGTGGGGAGACCGTCAGCGCCACGAGCACGATCGGCGCGCCGGCGATGAACGCGCCCGCCATCGGGATGGCGGCGCTCACGAAGCTCAGGGCGCCGAGTGGCACCGCGAACGGCAGCGGCGACCCGGCGGCGATGAGCCCGACCACGACCATGCCGATCGCCGAGCCGACACCGATGACCGCCATCACGAGCAGCTGGCCGCGCACGTAG
>DATADA010000152.1:0-1798 GCA_036258775.1 Candidatus Limnocylindria bacterium
CGGCCCACCGCCAGCAGCGCGGTGCGCGCGCCGGTCGGCGGCGGCGGAGCGATCTCCGTGATCTCGGCGAGGGCGGGGCGGTCCAGGCGCCCGCGCACCCGCAGCCGCAGCGCCGGCGGCTCGCCCGCGCATGCCAGGCGCCACGCGATCTCGACCCCCTCGGTTCCTGCCGACGCGGCCGCCTCGACGGTGACCGGGCCGAGCCGCCCTCGCCAGCGTGGCCGGCAGGCATCGGAGAGATCGATCTCGTCCGCCTCGAACGCTCCGGCATCGCTGTCGAGCCACGCGCACGCCTGCCCGTCGTCGGCGAGCAGGGACCGGTGCGCGCGCGTTGCGGAAGGGCTGCCGCGTGCCGTCTCGTCGAACGGCGGGGCAGCCGAGAGCTCGACGACCCCGTGGCGCGGATGGGTGGCGACGAGCGAGAGAAGCGCGGCGTTCGACCAGCCGAGGGAAGCGGCGAGCGTGCCGTTGCCGACGTCGACCGGCTTTCGACCGCCGGACCCCGCGAGGGGCGCGGCCGGTCGTGCCGGCCGAGACCGCCGCTGCTCGGTCAGCTGGCGTCGGCGGCGAGGGTCGGCTGGTGCTCGCTCGGGTCGGGCGGCCCCATGCCGGCGCCCGGGCCCGCCTCGTCCGCCCGGCCGATGGCGACGCCGTTGTCGGGGTCGATCCACCGGATCCGCTCGGCGTCGATGACGAGGCCGACCTGCTGGTCCGGCTGGATCCGCTCGTCCGGCCGCGTCGTCGCCTTCAGCTGCTCCTGGCCGACCTGCACGGTCACGAGATTGTGTGAGCCGAGCGGCTCCACGACGAGCACCCGGCCGCGCAGCGCGTCGTCGGCGGGGCGGCTCGTCACCTCGATGTTCTCGGCCCGGATGCCCATCAGCAGCGTCCGGCCGTTGTGCCGCGACAGCGCGCCGTCCGCGTCGCCGATCGGCACGGCGCCTGCGTCCTGGAGGACCGCGACGTTTCCGGCGTCCGCTCGCTCGACGCGGGCCGCGAGGAAGTTCATCGGCGGGTTGCCGATGAAGCCGCCCACGAAGCGGTCGACGGGCGAGTCGTAGATCGCCAGCGGGTCGGCGACCTGGACCAGCTTGCCCGCGCGCATGACCGCGATGCGGTCTCCCATGCTCAGCGCCTCCACCTGGTCGTGAGTGACGTAGATCGTGGTCGAGCCGATCTCGTTGAGCAGCCGCTTCAGCTCGGCCCGCATCTCCAGGCGGAGCAGCGCGTCGAGGTTGCTCAGCGGCTCGTCCATCAGCAGCACCTGCGGCTGCATGGCGATGGCGCGGGCCACCGCGATCCGCTGCCGCTGGCCGCCGGAGGTCTGCGAGGGGTAGCGCTCCAGGAGCTCGCCGATGTGCAGCAGCTCGGCGGCGTCGGCGACGCGTTTGCGGATCTCGTCGCCGCGGACCTTCGCCATGCGCAGGCCGAACGCGATGTTCTCGAACACCGTCATGTGCGGGAAGACGGCGTAGCTCTGGAAGACCATCGCGATGCGCCGGTTGCGAGGGGGGAGGTCGGTCACGTCGCGGTCGCCGATCAGGATCCGGCCTCCGTCGATCTGCTCGAGGCCGGCGATGCTGCGCAGCAGCGTCGTCTTGCCGCAGCCAGACGGTCCCAGGAGCACCATGAACTCCCCGTCGGCGATGGTCAGGTTCACCTCGTCGACGGCGTGGACCTGCTTGAACAGCTTGGTGACCTGCTCCAGCCGGATCTCAGCCATGGCGTGATCGCCTCCTCACTTGACGACCCGGCCCCACAGGCCGAGCAGGTAGCGGCGGATGAAGAAGATGACCAC
>DATADA010000153.1:0-9072 GCA_036258775.1 Candidatus Limnocylindria bacterium
ATGATCCACGCTCACGGCGCCCAGGCGGACGCCGAGCTCGGCGGCACCGGTCTGGCGCAGCTGCTCGGCGTGGAGCCGGATCCCGAGCCCGCGGCGCGCAGCGGACGCGGCGATCCGCTCGGTCGAGGCGAGGTCGAAGAAGCCGGCGTCGCAGAAGACGTCGCAGAAGTCGGCGAGCCCCTCGGCGGCCGCGGCCGGGACGATCTCGTTGGCGACGTGCTCGGCGTACTCGGCGAGCCCGTTCGCCTCCGGCGGCACCGCGTGGGCCGCGAGCAGCGTTCGGCGGACCCGGATCCCGACGCGCTCGGCCGCGCGGCCGATGAGCCGCAGGGCCCGCAGCTCCTCGGCCAGCGACAGGCCGTACCCGGACTTGCACTCGACCGTGGTCACGCCCGCGGCGAGCTGTGCGCGCAGCCGCCCCTCGACGGCGTCGAGCAGCTCCTCATCGGTGGCCGCGCGGGTGGCCGCGACGGTCCGCAGGATCCCGCCCTCGCTGTACGGGGCGCCCGCCAGGCGGGCGGCGGCCTCGTCCGACCGGTCGCCGGCGAAGACCGGGTGGGTGTGGGTGTCGACGAGCGCGGGGGTCACCAGCGCCTCGCCCAGGTCGACCCGCTCGTCGGCTCCGGCCGGCGCCGCCTCCGGGGGCCCCACCCACGCGATCCGCTCGCCGCCCACGAGGACCGCCCAGGGCGAGAGGGTCCGCGGCGCCGGCGTGCCACCGGGCCGCGCCAGGCAGAGGCGGCCCGAGCCGGTCAGCAGGACGCCGCCGCGCTCCGTCATCGGCCCGGCCGTCATCCGGTCAGGGGATGCGGCGGCCGGTCAGCAGGCGGATGACGATGAAGACGAGGGCGACGACGAGCAGCAGGTGGATCAGGCCACCGGCGATCCGCAGGAGGAAGCCGAGGAGCCAGAGCGCGAGGAGAATGGCGGCGATCGTCCACAGCATGCGCGGACGATAGCGCGCCGTACACTCTCGGCGTGGCGAGGCCAGCCATCATCGCGGTCGACGACGACGCCCCGGTGCTGCGCGCGGTCGAGCGCGACCTCCGCGCCCGGTACGGGGCCGAGTACGTCATCGTCGCGGCGGACTCCGGGCCCGAGGCGGTCGACGTGACGCGCGAGCTCACCGTGCGCGGTACGCCCGTCGCGCTCTTCGTGGTCGACCAGCGGATGCCGGTGATGACCGGCATCGAGTTCCTCGCCGAGGTGCTCGACATCCAGCCCGACGCCAAGCGCGTGCTGCTCACCGCGTACGCCGACACCGAGGCGGCCATCCGCGCCATCAACGAGATCGATCTCGACCACTACCTGCTCAAGCCGTGGGACCCGCCGGAGGAGCGCCTCTACCCGGTCCTGGACGACCTTCTCGCGGACTGGAATGCCACGTTCCGGCCGCCGTTCGAGGGCGTGCGCCTGCTCTCCGGCCGCTGGTCGCCGCGCGGGCACGCCATCCGCGACTTCCTGACCCGTAACCAGGTTCCCTACCAGTGGCTCGATCCGGAGACCGACGACGAGGGCCGACGCCTGGCGGCCTCGCTGGTCAGCGAGGATCGCGGATCACGCGACGGGGCGGAGGGCGACGCCGCGCCGGACGCGTGGTCGTTTCCGGACCTCGCCGCGGTGCTGGCCGTCCCGGTGGTCGTGTTCCCGGACGGACGCGTCCTGCGCGATCCGACGAACCGCGAGATCGGGGAGCGGGTGGGGCTCACCACCCGCGCCGCGCTGCCCTTCTACGACGTGCTCATCGTGGGTGGGGGCCCGGCCGGGCTGGCCGCCGCGGTGTACGGTGCGAGCGAGGGCCTGAAGACGGTCATCGTCGAGCGCGAGGCGCCCGGCGGCCAGGCCGGGACGACGAGCCGGATCGAGAACTACCTCGGTTTCCCAGCCGGACTGTCGGGCGGCGACCTTGCCCGCCGCGCGCTGACCCAGGCGCGCCGCCTCGGCGCCGAGATCCTGTCGCCGTTAGAGGCGACCGGGCTGCGCCGCGCCGACCCGTACCGAACGGTCGTGCTCGGCGACGGCAGCGAGGTTTCGTGCCAGACGGCGGTCATCGCGTCCGGCGTCAGCTACCGGCGGCTCGACCTGCCGGGCGTCGACTCGCTGGTGGGGGCGGGCGTCTTCTACGGCGCGGCCACGACCGAGGCAGTGCTGTACCGCGGCCTCGACGTCGGCGTCGTCGGCGGCGGCAACTCGGCCGGGCAGGCGGCGCTCTACCTGAGCCGGTTCGCCCGGCAGGTCTACGTCGTCGTCCGGGGCGACTCGCTCGCGGCCGGGATGTCGCAGTACCTCGTCGACCAGATCGCGGCTACACCGAACGTCGAGGTGCGGACGATGTCGGGCGTGGCGGCGGTCGCCGGGGACGGCCACCTCGAGCGCGTCCGCCTGCGCGGTCCCGATGGCGAGGAGGACCTGCCGCTGTCGGCGCTCTTCGTCACCATCGGGCAGCGGCCGCGAACCGACTGGCTCGACGGCGTGGTGCAGCGTGACGCCGCCGGGTTCCTGCTCACCGGATCGGCTCTGCTCGACGAGGGGCGGCCGCCGGTGGGCTGGGGACTCGACCGCGACCCGCTCCTGCTCGAGACGAGCGTGCCCGGCGTGTTCGCGGCCGGGGACGTGCGGTATCGGTCCATCAAGCGCATCGCGAGCGCCGTCGGGGAGGGCGCCATGGCGATCGCGCTCATCCACCAGTACCTGGCCGGGCTGTGAACGCCGAGCGGTCGGTCGAGGGGCGGATCGCGCAGCTCCGCGCCGCCCCGCTGTTCGCGGACCTGCCGGAGCCCGACCTGCGACGCCTGGCCGACGTCGCGCGCCTCCGGCGGGTGCCCGCCGGTGACCTGCTCATCGAGGAGGGGACGCCGGGCGACTGCTTCTTCGTGATCGCCTCGGGCGAGCTCGAGGTCTCCCGCGAGACCGACGGCGTGGAGCTGCCGCTGGCGCGGGTCGGTCCCGGCGCCGTGCAGGGCGAGATGGCCGCGCTCGAGGGCGGAGAGAGGACCGCCTCGGTGCGCGCCATCACCGACGTCGACGCGTTGTGGATCCCGGCCGCCGCCCTCCGCGAGCTCGTCGGCGCCAGCCCGGACGCGGCGGTCGCCATCGTCCGCACCATCGCGGGCCGCCTCCGGAGCACGGAGGCCCTGCTGAGCCAGCGGGAGAAGCTCGCCGCGCTCGGGACGCTCGCCGCCGGCCTCGCCCACGAGCTGAACAATCCTGCCGCCGCCATCAGTCGGTCCGCGGCGGCGCTGGGCGAGGTGCTCGAGGCTCGAAGCCGGGCCGCCGCGGTCCTCTCCGCGGACTCGCCCCGGCTGGCCCGGCTCGTGACCGCCGCGCCGCCGCCACCGGCGGCTCCTCTACGCGCGCTCGAACGCGCCGATCGCACCGACGCGCTCGCGTCGGTGCTGCGCCGCCTGGGCGCGTCCCGTCCCGACGCCATGGCGGCGAGCCTCGCCGACGCCGGCTGGACCGGGGACTCGGTCTCCGCGGCGCTCGACGGCTACCGCGATGGGGCCGAGGTGGACGCGGCGCTGGCGTGGCTGGAGAGTGTCGCCAGCGCGGGCGCGCTCCTGGGTGAGGTGCGGATGGCGGCCGAGCGCATCGGCGAGATCGTCCGCGCGGTGAAGGCCTACGCCTACCTCGACCAGGCGCCCGTCCAGCGGATCGACGTGCGGCGGTCGCTGGACGACACGCTGGTGATCCTGCGCCATCGGCTGAAGGGCGGCGTCTCGGTCACGAAGGAGTACGCGGACGACCTGCCCGAGATCGAGGCGTACGGCAGCGAGCTGAACCAGGCCTGGACGAACATCATCGACAACGCCACCGACGCCATGGGGGGCCGCGGCGAGCTGCTCGTCCGCGCCGAGCCGGTCGAGGTGGCGGGCGACACGGGCGTGCGGGTGACGATCTGCGACTCCGGGCCCGGCATCCCGGCCGACGTGGTGCCCCGGCTGTTCGAGCCGTTCTTCACCACGAAGCCGCCGGGAGTCGGCACCGGGCTGGGGCTGCACATCAGCCACTCGGCGGTCGTCCGCCAGGGCGGCCGGATCGACGTCGAGTCGCGGCCGGGGCGCACCTGCTTCGTCGTGACGCTCCCGCCCCGGATCCCCAAGCGCGAGGTCGCGCGGCCCGGTCGCTGATTCGGCCTCGGATCATTCCTCGGCGCAGGCCGACTTCCCGGCGCGCTGAGCATTAGCCGCGAATCAAACGTGACGGGAGCGGCCTGTCCGGCGGCACCTGATCCCGGCGCGAATCACCGAGCGCCGGAAGCCACCGCCGCGCTACGTCCGATTCACCGTCGACGCACAGCGTGCCCGAAGGCGCCCGTCACGGGACGCCTGATTCGGTGACGAATCGCCGGCGCGGCACGCGCAAAGCCAAGCGCGAAGCCGCTCGCTAGCCACTCGCGCAGGCCGTTCCCCGGGTAGTGCTCCAGCCACTGGTATGTGGCTCGCGAGGCAGGCGGCGGCCAGATCCAGCCCTGCGCCACGCTCGGATCCGCCCGCGCCGCATGCCGAGCGCCGCCGCGAACCGCGTAAGAGTCGTCGTACCACTACCCGGCGGGATCGCAGCAGGAGCGGGGCCGCTGCGGCGGATCATCCCAGCTCTGGTTCCCCGGTCCGCTCGGAGCGGCGCCGGAGCGTGGTGATGAAGAGCCCGGCCAGCACGAGGGCCACGCCCACCAGCTGAAGGCCGGACGGGTCCTCGCCGAGCAGGACCATCCCAAGCACGACCGACCCGACCGGTTGCACGGTCAGGACCACGCTGGTCACGGCGGACGGCAGCCGCGGCAGCGAGACGCTGATCAGCAGCCAGCCGACGACCTGCACGAGCAGCCCCAGCAGGAGCAGCCAGCCGTGCGCCGGCCAGCTCGGGACGAGTTGCAGCTCGCCGAGCGGCAGCCCGATCGCGGCGGAGGCGATGGCGGCCGCCAGCGTCGCGTCGAAGAGCGGGCCGGCCGGCCGTCGCCGGTCGGCGTTGGCGCGGCGCTGGAGGAGCAGGAAGCCGGTGTATGCCACGCCGGTCAGCACCCCGAAGATCGAGCCGAGCAGCGGATCGCGCCCGTACGCATCGGCGCCGATGACGCCGCTGATGAACACGATCCCGACGAACACGACCGGCACCGACAGGAGCACTCGTCGGTCCGGGCGCTCGCCGAGGAGCAGCCACGCGGCGACGCCGACCATCACCACCTGGGTGTTGCCCAGCACGGTCGCCAGGCCCGCCCCCACGGCGCCGATGGCGTGGTGCCACAGGACCAGGTCCGCGGCGAAGAAGAGGCCCGCCACGATGGCGAGGCGTCGCTGTCCGGCCGCGCGCGGCCCGTAGCGCCTCTCCTCCCACCACGCCAGCAGGGCGAGCGCCGGCAGCGCGTACACGCAGCGGAAGATGGCCGCCGTCGCCGGCGTCACGTCGGCGAGCGCCACGAAGATCGCGCTGAAGGCGATCACCAGGGCGCCCAGCACCGCGGCGGCGACCGGGCGCTGGGCCAGACCGCGGACCGCGGAGGGAAGCACGGATCGGCCGGCCGCGCGGCGCCGTGCGGCGGTGGTCGGGACGGTCATCGGTCCGACAACGGTATCGAAAAGCGGCGCGGCACCGCGCGTGAGCGCTTGCTCGCCTCCGCGGCAGAGGCCACACTCGGAGGCGATGCCCGAGCTGCCGACCGGCACGGTCACCTTCGTCTTCACGGACATCGAGGGCTCGACCCGTGCGCTGACCTCCCTGAAAGAAGCGTGGCCCGAGGTGCTCGAGCGCCATCGGTCGATCCTGCGCGACGCGTTCGTGGGGCGGCGCGGGCTCGAGTTGGGCACGGAGGGGGACTCGTTCTTCTTCGCGTTCCCGAGCGCTCCGGCGGCGGTCGCCGGCGCTGTGGCGGCCCAGCGCGGCCTCTCCGCCGAGCGGTGGCCGGACGGTGCACCAATCCGGGTGCGGATGGGCCTGCACTCCGGCGAGGCGGACGCATCGGACGGGACGTACGCCGGCATGGAGGTGCATCGCGCCGCGCGCATCGCGGCCGCGGGGTACGGCGGGCAGGTGCTGCTCTCGGACGCGACCAGGGGGCTCGTCGCCCGGTCGCTGCCGGACGGCGTGACGCTCCGCGATCTCGGCGCGCATCGCCTCCGTGACCTGCCCGCGGCCGAGCGCCTCTGGCAGCTCGTCATCCCCGGCGTGTCCGACACGTTTGCGCCGCTGCCCACCTCGGCGGGCACGCCGAACAACGTGCCCACCCGACGCACGCGGTTTCTCGGCCGGGAGCGAGAGATCGGCGAAGTCCGCGAGCTGCTCGGACGCAGCCGGCTGCTCACCCTGACCGGCCCCGGCGGCACGGGCAAGACCCGCCTCTCGCTCGAGGTCGCCACGGCGGCCATGGCCGACTTCGCCGATGGCGTCTGGTTCGTCGAGCTCGGCGCGATCACCGAGCCGGAGCTCGTGCCGGCCACGATCGCGCAGGCGCTGGGCCTGCCCGACCGCGGCGGCCGCAGCCCGATCGACCGCCTGGTCGACCACGTCGGCGACCGTCGGGTCCTGCTGGTCCTAGACAACTTCGAGCAGGTCGTGGACGCCGCCCCGCTCATCGGCGAGCTGCTGGCGGGCGCGCCGAACCTCCACGTCGTCGTCACCAGCCGCAGCGTGCTGCGCCTCTACGGCGAGCAGGAGTACCCGGTCCCCCCGCTGGGGGTGCCGGACCCGCGGCACCTGCCCTCCAGCGCGGCGCTCTCGCAGTACGAGGCCGTCGCGCTGTTCATCGATCGCGCCACGGCGGTGAAGCCCGACTTCCGCGTCACGAACGAGAACGCGCCGGCCGTGGCGGAGATCTGCGTGCGGCTCGACGGGCTGCCGCTGGCGATCGAGCTGGCCGCCGCCCGGATCCGGATCCTGACGCCGCAGGCGATGCTGTCGCGGCTCGACCGCCGGCTCGGCCTGCTCTCGGGTGCCGGCGCTCGCGACGTTCCCGCGCGACAGCAGACGCTGCGGGGCGCCATCGCCTGGAGCCACGACATGCTCGACGAGCCGGAGCGGTCGTTGTTCGCGTGCATCTCCGTCTTCGTCGGCGGCGTGGCGCTCGCGTCCGCGGAGCGCGTCTGCTCCTCGGAGCTGAACGGCGACGTGCTCGGCGTGCTCGCCTCGCTCGTGGACAAGAGCCTCGTGCGCCAGGTGGAGGGGCCTGCGGGCGAGCCCCGGTTCGCGATGCTGGAGACGATCCGCGAGTTCGCGATGGAGCAGGCCGTTGCACGCGGGCGATGGGAGGAAGTGCGGGCGCGCCACGGGCAGCTCTTCCTTGACATGGCGGAGGCCGCCAGCCCGCATCTCCTCGGCTCCGACAAGCGGGAATGGCTCGACCGGCTGGAGCAGGAGGACGACAACCTGCGGGCCGCGATCGGCTGGGCGATCGAGACCGGGCGAACGGAGGTGGCGCTGCGGATGGTCGCGGCGCTGTGGCGCTTCTGGCAGATGCGCGGCCACCTGGTGGAGGCGCTGGAGCGTGCCCAGGCGGCCCTCGACCTCGCCGGCGGCGACGCCGAGCCCCGGGCGCGAGCCGATGCGCTGAGCGCCGCCGCGGGACTCGCCTACTGGCTCGGCGACGCGGTCGGCGCGCGGGCGTTCTACGACGAGGAGATCGGCCTGCGCCGCAGGCTCGACGACCGGCGCGGCCTGGCCGAGGCGCTCTATGGCCAGTCGTTCACGTTCTCGATCACCGGGGTGCTCGACGCGACCACGGCGGAGCTGGCGTCGACGCTGGCGGACGAGGCGCTGGCGCTGTTCGAGGAGCTCGGCGACCGCGACGGCGTGGCGCGGTGCCTCTGGGAATCCGCCAACGTGGCCTGGGCGGCGGGCGACAGCGACGAGGCGCTGCCGAAGGTGCACCGGGCGCGCGAGATCTTCCGCGCGGAGGACGACGAGTTCATGGTCGGCTGGAGCAGCTACACCGCCGGGATCTGTCACCTTCAGCGGGATGTGCGCCGCGCCTCGGCCGAGGACCGTGCCGAGGCGAGCCGGTGGCTGGGCGCGGCCCTGGCCGTGTTCACCGAGGCGGGCGATGTCTCGGGGTACACGCTGGTTCTCGACGCGATCGCGCTGCTCGCCCTGCGCGAGGGGGACCGGGCGCGAGCGGCCCGGCTCTCTGGGGCGGTCAGCAGCCTCGAGCGTACGAGCGGCACGGGACTCAACGCGGCGAATCGCGAGGTGCTCGGTTTCGAGCCGAGCGAGCTGCGCGGCGATGGCTCGCTGGCTGCAGCATGGGGGGAGGGAGAGCGGATGACCGTGCCGCAGGCCCTGGCCTACGCGCGCGAGGGCCTCTCCAGCGCAGCGACGCTCAGCTCGGTGCGGGAAGGTCCCGGCGCGGAAAGACGATGAGCGCGTAGATGACCGGCAGCACGGCGGCGACGGCGAGGATCGCGATGTCGAACGGATCGGCGTTGCCGGACAGGATCTCGCCCGGCTGGAAGTGGTGGATGAGCGAGTACTCCCGGGTCCACTCGGCATCGGTCCACAGGCTCCCGAGGATCTCGAGGAAGTAGTGCGCCAGCAGGTAGGCCAGCGACAGGCCGATGGCCGGGCCCGGCCGGTCGAACGTCACCGACACCGCCAGGCCGAACGTCGTGAACGCCGCCCACAGCAGGAAGCCGTTGAGCCACACGAGCGGGAGCGCCGCGACCTCGACCTCGTCGGTCAGCTCGTGGACGAAGAGCCCGATCGCCTGGCCGAGCAGGAATGCCGCGACCAGCAGCCCGACCAGCACGAGCAGCGCGAAGCGCAGCCACTGCCAGCGCCAGGTCCGCAGCAGCAGCGGCCCGCTCACGGCGCGGCGGCCCGGCCCCTGGGCGGCGCGGCGGGCAGGTCGCCATCGGCGTAGTAGTCCATGAAGGCCTCCTCCAGGCTCGCCGGCTCGATCGTGAGGTCCACCAGCGAGGGCGAGGCGACCGCGCGTACGAACGGTGCGACGTCGCCGTCCAGCGCGGCGGTCAGCCGGTCGCCGTCGGCGCGGACGTCGCGAAGCCCCGGGATCCCCGACAGGTCGGGGGTCGCGCCGCGCCAGCGGATCGTCACCCGCCGTCGCCGGCGGCCGAGCAGCTCTCG
>DATADA010000154.1:0-6808 GCA_036258775.1 Candidatus Limnocylindria bacterium
TGGGCCAGGCCGCGGACCGCGGAGGGAAGCACGGATCGGCCGGCCGCGCGGCGCCGTGCGGCGGTGGTCGGGACGGTCATCGGTCCGACAACGGTATCGAAAAGCGGCGCGGCACCGCGCGTGAGCGCTTGCTCGCCTCGGCGGCAGAGGCCACGCTCGGAGGCGATGCCCGAGCTGCCACGATCGCGCTGCTCGCCCGGGGCGGTCAGCAGCCTCGAGCGGACGAGCGGCACGGGATTCAACGCGGCGAATCGCGAGGTGCTCGGTTTCGAGCCGAGCGAGCTGCGCGGCGATGGCTCGCTGGCCGCAGCATGGGGGAGGGAGAGCGGATGACCGTGCCGCAGGCCCTGGCCCACGCGCGCGAGGGCCTGTCCGGCGCAGCGACGCTCAGCTCGGTGCGGGCAGGTCCCGGCGCGGAAAGACGATGAGCGCGTAGATGACCGGCAGCGCGGCGGCGACGGCGAGGATCGCGATGTCGAACGGATCGGCGTTGCCGGACAGGATCTCGCCCGGCTGGAAGTGGTGGATGAGCGAGTACTCCTGGGTCCACTCGGCATCGGTCCACAGGCTCCCGAGGATCTCGAGGAAGTAGTTCGCCAGCAGGTAGGCCAGCGACAGGCCGATGGCGGGGCCCGGCCGGTCGAACGTCACCGACACCGCCAGGCCGAAGGTCGTGAACGCCGCCCACAGCAGGAAGCCGTTGAGCCACACGAGCGGGAGCGCCGCGACCTCGACCTCGTCGGTCAGCTCGTGGACGAAGAGCCCGATCGCCTGGCCGAGCAGGAATGCCGCGACCAGCAGCCCGACCAGGACGAGCAGGGCGACCAGGATGGTCCCGTACGCGGTCCGGCGCGATAGCGGCCGCGCCAGCAGCACCTCCAGCGTCCCGCGTTGGCGCTCGCCGGCGATGGCCGTCGCGGAGCTGCCGACCGCGAGCACGGCGAGGATCGCGATGGCCAGCGGGTGCTGCAGCCCGAGCGTCGCCGACCCGGCCACCGTGAAGAAGTCGCCCGAGCCGAACTGGCTGAACTGCTCCATCAGCGGGTTGCCCTGGACGAACTCGCGGATCGTCGGCGAGAAGACCGAGTAGAAGAAGAAGATGAGCCAGCCCCACGCCACCGCCGCCGCGACGAGCAGCGCGAAGCGCAGCCACTGCCAGCGCCAGGTCCGCAGCAGCAGCGGCCCGCTCACGGCGCGGCGGCCCCGCCCGTGGGCGGCACGGCCGGCAGGTCGCCGTCGGCGTAGTAGTCCATGAAGGCCTCCTCGAGGCTCGCCGGCTCGATCGTGAGATCCACCAGGGAGGGCGAGG
This sequence comes from Candidatus Limnocylindria bacterium, assembly GCA_036258775.1. Lineage (GTDB taxonomy): Bacteria > Chloroflexota > Limnocylindria > QHBO01 > QHBO01 > DATADA01. The sequence continues at coordinate 1,310 of DATADA010000154.1, forward strand.
CGACCGCGCGGACGAACGGCGCGACGTCGCCGTCCAGCGCGGCGGTCAGACGGTCGCCGTCGGCGCGGACGTCGCGAAGGCCCGGGATGCCCGACAGGTCAGGGGTCGCGCCGCGCCAGCGGATCGTGACCCGACGACGGCGCCGGCCGAGCAGCTCTCGCACGTCGCTCACCGTCATCAGGCGACCGCCGCGGATGATCGCCACCCGGTCGCAGACGCGCTCCACTTCCGACAGCACGTGCGAGCTGAAGAAGATGGTCCGGCCCTCCGCCCGCAGGTCGCCCAGGATCCCGTAGAAGGCGTGCTGCATCAGAGGGTCGAGGCCCTCGCTCGGCTCGTCGAGGATGGCCAGCTCGGGATCGTGCTGCAGCGCCTGCACCACGCCGATCTTCTGCCGCATCCCGCGCGAGTAGTCGCGCACGCGGCGACGCAGCGTGTCAGCCGAGAGCTGGAGCCGCTCGCACAGCTCGTCCCGGCGTCTCGGCTCCCGCCCCTGCAGATCCGCCAGGTAGTCGAGCAGGTCGCGCCCGGTGAGCGAGTCGTAGAGCGCGATCCCGCCCGGCAGGTAGCCGGTCCGGCGCCGGATCTCGACGCTCTGGCTCGCGATGTCGTGGCCGAGCACGCTGGCCGAACCCGCCGTCGCGTGGAGGAAGCCCAGGAGCGTCCGGATGGTCGTGCTCTTGCCGGCCCCGTTCGGCCCCAGGAAGCCGAAGATCTCGCCGGGGACCACGTCGAGGGTCAGGTCGGTGAGCGCCCGAACCTTGCCGTAGTTCTTCGTCAGCCCGCTCGTCGAGATGACCGGCGCGCGCTGCTCCACCGCGCAGAGCGTACCGGGTTCGACCGGCTGCGGTGTCGCGCTCAGCTCCGCCGTCGCGCTTAGGATGCGCCCGTGAGGGTCGCGGTCATCGGCGCGGGCGTCTTCGGCTCATGGACCGCGGTGTGGCTTCGCCGCCGCGGGGCGGACGTCGTGCTGCTCGACCAGTACGGGGCCGGCAACTCCCTCGCCAGCTCGGGCGATGAGTCGCGCGTCACGCGCAGCGCGCACGGGCCGGACGCACACTACCCGCGCTGGCAGCGGCACTCGCTGGAGCAGTACCGGGCGCTGGAGCGGGTGACGGGCGAGCGTCTCTTCGTGGAGACGGGCGTGCTCTGGTTCGCGCACCGCGACGACGGCTTCGAGGCCGACTCGCTGTCGGTGCTCGCCGAGGCCGGCGTCCCCGTTGAGCGTCTGGACCGGCCGGAGCTCGAGCGCCGCTTCCCGCAGATCGCCGCGGACGGCGTCACGTGGGCGCTGTACGAGCCGGAGGGCGGAGTGCTCATGGCGCGCCGCGGCGTCGCCGTGGCGGCGCAGCGGGCCGCGCTCGCCGGCGTCGACGTGCGCCGCGCCGTCATCTTTCCGCCCGGCGAGGGCGATGGCCAGACGGCGGCCGTGCCGCGAGTCGGGCTCGCGGACGGCGGATCGGTCGAGGCCGACGCGTTCGTCTTCGCCTGCGGGCCGTGGCTCGCGCGGCTCTTCCCGGATCTCGTCGGACCGATGCTCGAGGTCCCGCGGCAGGAGGTCATCTACTTCGCGACGCCGCCCGGCGACGACCGCTTCGACGCCGGCAGCATGCCGACGTGGGTCGACTACGACGCCTCCTTCTACGGAATCCCGTCCATCGAGCGACGCGGGCTGAAGTGCGCGCCGGACTGGCCGGGACCGCTCGTCGACCCCGACCGCCAGGAGAGGGCGCTGAGCGAGGAGCGGATCGAGGCCGCCCGCGCCTATCTCCGCCGCCGCTTCCCCGCGATGGGCGGCCAGCCCGTCTCGGAGGGGCGCGTCTGCCAGTACGAGCTCACGCCCGACACGCACTTCATCGTCGACCGGCATCCGGCCTGGGAGAACGCCTGGATCGTCGGCGGCGGGTCGGGGCATGGCTACAAGCACGGCCCCGCGATGGGCGAGTACGTCTCGGCGCTGGTGACCGGGGACTCGGCCGCGACCGGTCTGGCCCCGCCCGACGACCGCTTCGCGCTCCGCCCGCGCCGGCGCGGCATCGGCATGCGCACCGCGGCGGCCGCGCCGCAGGGGACGATCTAGCCGGCCGTCCGTGCGAGCTCCGCGAGGCGGTCCGCGAACAGCCGGAAGGTGTCCTCGGAGTACAGGACGAAGCGCGCCAGCTCGACGCCGGTGTCGCCGCGCAGGTGCTCGGCCACCGTCTCCAGCGCCACCTGCGCACCCTCCGACGGCGGGTAGCCGTAGATCCCCATGCTGATGGCCGGGAAGGCGACGCTCCGTGCGCCGAGCTCGTCGGCCAGGCGGAGGCATGCCCGGTAGGCGCTGGCCAGCTGCTCCGCCTCGCCGTGGGCTCCGTCCCGATACACCGGTCCGACCGCATGGAGCACCCAGCGCGCCGGCAGCCGATACGCTCCGGTGGCGACCGCCGTGCCGGTCGGCGTGCCCGACGGGTACCGCCGCCGGAGCTCTTGCATCAGCTCCGGGCCCGCCGCCCGGTGGATGGCGCCAACCACCCCGCCACCGCCCCGCAGCGCCGCGTTGGCCGCGTTCGCGATGGCGTCGACCTCTTGACCGGTGATGTCGCCGCGGGCCAGCTCGATGCGGCGGCCACCGATGTCCAGCCGATCCATCGGTGCGGAAGTCTACCGAGCGGTCGCAGCCGACTCGCCGGGTGTGCTGCCCGAGCTCGTCGCTCTGCTACACTCTGCTGCGCCGAACCGCCGTCCTCCAGGAGGGCGGTTCGTGGCGTACCTCCCCCACGAAGTCACGAGACGCATGAGAATCGCTGTCCCGCGCGAGACGGCGCCCGGGGAGACCCGCGTGGCGCTCACGCCCCAGGCCGTCGGCCAGCTGCTTGGCGACGGGGTCCAGATCCTGGTCCAGTCCGGCGCTGGCGAGGGTGCCTTCATCGCCGATGACGAGTACCGCGAGGCGGGCGCGACCGTCGTGACCGATGCCGCGGAGCTCTACGGCCAGGCCGACCTGCTGCTGCGCGTCGGGCGGCCGAGTGACGAGGAGGTCCAGTTCCTCCGCGAGGGATCGGTGCTGGTCGGCACGCTCGGCACGCTCTCGCGGCCGGAGCTCGCCTCGAGGCTGGCGGAGCGCGGCGTGACGGCGATCAGCATGGATGCGATCCCGCGCATCACCCGTGCGCAGAGCATGGACTCGCTGTCGAGCCAGAGCACCGTCGGGGGCTACAAGGCGGTCATCCTCGCCGCGGAGCGGCTGCCGAAGTTCTTCCCGTTGCTGACGACCGCCGCGGGCACGGTGCGTCCGGCGCGCGTGCTGGTCTTCGGCGCCGGGGTGGCGGGGCTCATGGCGATCGGGACGGCGCGCCGCCTGGGCGCAGTGGTGGAAGCCACCGACGTGCGCCCTGTGGTGAAGGAGCAGGTCCAGAGCCTGGGCGGCACGTTCCTCGAGGTCGAGATGACCGACGAGGAGAAGGCGCAGGCGGAGACCGCCGGCGGATACGCACGCGAGATGAGCGAGGACTATCGGCGGCGCCAGGCGGAGCTCATCGCCAGCCGGGTCGGCGAGGCGGACGTGGTCATCACCACTGCGCTCGTCCCCGGCCGCCCCGCGCCGCGCCTCGTCACCGAGGATCACGTCCGCACCATGCGCGCGGGCAGCGTGATCGTCGACATGGCGGCCGAGGCGGGGGGCAACTGCGAGCTGACCGAGCCGGGGCAGGAGGTGGTCAGGCACGGGGTGCGGATCATCGGTCACACCAACCTGCCGGCCACGATGCCGGTGCACGCAACCCAGATGTACGCCCGCAACGTCGCGACCCTCGTCAAGCACCTCGTCAAGGAGGGGCGCGTGGAGCTGAACTTCGACGACGAGATCACCCGCGGGGCGACGATCACCCACGCCGGCCGCGTCGTGCACGAGGCGACGGCAAAGGCGCTGGGGGTCGAGGTGGCCGATCCGTCGGCCACGCCGGCCGCGGCGCAGGCGAGCCGATGACGACCGGCGCCGAGATCTCGACCTTCGCCCTGCTCGCGGCGCTGTTCATCCTGGTCCTCGCCGCCTTCGTCGGGTACGAGGTGGTGAGCAAGGTGCCGACGATGCTCCACACCCCGCTGATGAGCGGTGCCAACGCGGTCCACGGTGTCATCGTGGTGGGGGCCATGCTCGTCGCCGCCAGCGCCGAGGGGCCGCTGCGGATCGTGCTCGCCCTGCTCGGCGTGATCCTCGGCACGATCAACGTCGTGGGCGGATTCGTCGTGACCGACCGCATGCTCGAGATGTTCCGCCGCCGGGGCCCGGGGGGTCGCGGCTAGATGCCCGATCTCGGAGGGCTCGACGTCCTCACCTTCCTCGTCTGGCTGGTGGCGAGCATCGGCTTCATCTTCGCCCTCAAGTTTCTCGCCTCGCCCCGGACGGCGCGGCTCGGGAACCTGATCGGGGCGGCCGGCATGGCGCTCGTCATCGCCTGGACCTTCTTCACCACCGACGGGATGCTCGAGAACTGGTGGATCGTGCTGGTCGGCGGGGCGATCGGCGCGGTCGCGGGCGTGCTCGGCGCGCGCCGCGTGCCGATGACCGCGATGCCGCAGATGGTGGCCATCTTCAACGGTGCAGGCGGTGGGGCGGCGGCGGTCGTGGCCGTCGCCGAGTTCCTGCGGGATGCGGGCGAGCACGCCGGTGAGCTGCTGCCCCTGCCGTTCATCATCGCCACGCTGCTCGGGGCGGTCATCGGTTCGGTCGCGCTGACAGGCTCGATCGTGGCGTTCGGCAAGCTGCAGGGGATCGTCACCGCCCGCCCGTACAAGCTGCCCGGTCAGCAGATCATCACCTCGGTCCTGTTCCTGGCGCTCCTCGCGCTCGGCGTGTATGTCGCCGCGGTCGAGAACAACGTCGTCCTGTTCCTGCTGTTCGTGGCCATCGCGCTCGTCACCGGCGTCGTGCTCGTCATGCCCATCGGCGGGGCCGACATGCCGGTGGTGGTGTCGCTGCTCAACTCGTACACCGGCATCGCGGTGGCTGCGACCGGCGTCGTGCTCAACAACTACGCCCTGCTCATCGCCGGCACGCTGGTCGGCGCGTCGGGCGCGATCCTGACGCAGCTGATGTGCCGCGCCATGAACCGCTCGCTCTTCAACGTGCTGTTCGCCGGGTTCGGCACGGGGGGTGGCGCGGTCGCCGCGGGCGCCGAGGGGGACGAGCAGCTGCGCGAGATCGGCGCCGAGGACGCGGCGGTGCTCATGGCCTACGGCAAGAAGGTGATCGTCGTGCCGGGATATGGCATGGCGGTGGCGCAGGCGCAGGGGCCGGTGCGCGAGCTGATGGACCTCCTGCTCGAGCGCGGCGTCGACGTCCAGTTCGCGATCCACCCCGTGGCGGGCCGCATGCCAGGTCACATGAACGTGCTCCTCGCCGAGGCGAACGTCCCGTACGACCGCCTCAAGGAGATGGACGAGATCAACGACGAGTTCGACGACGCCGACGTCGCGCTCGTCATCGGCGCCAACGACGTCATCAACCCGGCGGCGCGCGAG
>DATADA010000155.1:0-11363 GCA_036258775.1 Candidatus Limnocylindria bacterium
AGTGAGCGCGACGACCGACGCGCCGATCATCGAGGTGCGCCAGCTCGTCAAGGTGTACGGCGGCGAGACGCGCGCCGTGGACGGCATCAGCTTCGAGGTCGCCCCGGGCGAGCTGTTCGGGTTCCTCGGACCCAACGGCGCCGGCAAGACGACCACCATCCGCATCCTGGCCACCCTCCTGCGCCAGACCGAGGGGACGGCGCGAGTGGCGGGCTTCGACGTGGCGACTCGACCCGGCGAAGTGCGCAGGCGCCTCGGCCTGGCGATGCAGACGCCCGCCCTCGACGCGTTCTCGACCGGGCGGGAAACGCTCGAGCTCGCCGGTCGCCTGCATCGGATGCCGGCCCGCGAGATCCGGCGGCGCACCGATGAGCTGCTCCAGCTGATGGGGCTCGCGGCGGTGGCGAACAAGCTGACCGGCACCTACTCGGGAGGGATGAAGCGCCGCCTCGATCTGGCCAGCGCTCTGGTCAATCGGCCGCCGGTGCTCATCCTCGACGAGCCGACGGAGGGGCTCGACCCGCAGAGCCGGGCCGCGCTGTGGGAGGAGCTCGAGCGCATCAGCCGGGCGGGTACGACGATGCTGCTGACGACCCACTACATGGAGGAGGCGGATCGGCTCTGCTCGCGACTGGCGATCATCGACAACGGCCGGATCGTGATCGAGGGGGCGCCGGAGGAGCTGAAGCGCGGCATCGGCGCCGATACCGTGGTGCTGCAGCTCGAGGCGAGCGACGGCGACCTCGAACACCAGCGAGGCCACGTGCGTCGCCTGCTCGAGGGGATGCTCGGTGCCGAAGCGGTCGCATCGCACCCCGCCGGGGTGAGCCTCGCCGTCCCCAACGCCAGCGCCGCCATCCCGGCCTTGCTGCGGCGGCTCGATGGCGACGGCGTGCAGATCGCCGGCCTCCAGATGAGCCAGCCGAGCCTCGACAGCGTCTTCATGAAGTACACCGGCCGCCACATCCGCGAGGAAGCGGCCGATCAGCCGATCATCCTGGGATGGTGACGAACCGATGACCGCGATCGCCTACGAGACCTACCACCTGGGGCTGCGGACGACGCGCCGATTCTTCCGCGTGCCCGCCAACTTCATCAGCATCATCTTCTTCCCGCTGATCCAGCTGCTCGTGTTCAGCCAGCTCTACCAGGACATCGTGCAGCTGCCCGGCTTCGGCGGACAGTCCAGCTACCTGGCGTACCTCGCGCCGGGGCAGGTCGCCTTCACGGCCTTCATGGCGGTCGCCTGGTCCGGGTACGGGCTGCTGGTCGAGTACAGGACGGGGTACGTCGACAAGCTGCGGGCAACCCCCATCACGCGCTGGTCGATCCTCGCGGCCGAGATGGTGCCGCTCTTCTTCCAGGCCGCGGTGATGGCCGGGATCATCCTGGTGATCAGCCTGTTGCTCGGCGCGTCGATCGAGACCGGCGTCGGCGGGTTCCTGCTGATCCTGGCGCTGGCCGGCGCGTTCGGGCTCGCCATCTCCGGGGCGAGCTTCATCCCCGCGCTGCTCACCAAGAGCGAGCAGGCGACGAGCACCTTCTCCCTGCTGCTCTTTCCGCTGATGTTCGCCTCGACGGCGTTCGTGCCGGAGGAGCTCATGCCGGGCTGGCTGCAGGTCGTGAACGACTGGAACCCGGTCAGCTACCTGATCGAGGCGATCCGGGCGCTCATGGTCGACGGCTACGACTGGGGCGCCGTCGGGACGGCGCTCCTCCTGATCGCGGCCCTCGGCGTCGTGCTCCAGGCGGCGACGCTCTGGGCCTTCCACCGCCTCGCGCGCTGACCCTTCGGCGTAGCCGAAGGCGTGGCGATCCCGCCATCGCGACCGGCGCCGTTGCTCAGTCGCCGGCGTGGGGCGGCGCTCCGGCACGGGCCGTCGCGATCGGCGCGTCGAGCCTCCGCGGCCGCGCCGCAGACGACGCCGTCAGATGGGCGACCCGCCGGCGAGCGTCGCGACCGAGGCGCTGCCGCTCCGCGTCGCGGTGGAGCTCGGCGATGCGCTCGCGAGCCAGGTACAGGTAGTCGGTGTGCATCAGGTCGCCTCCGATCACCCGCGCGCCGCGCGGCGCGCGCGGGTGTCCGGCATCCGGTCGCGGGAGTCGGCGCCGAGGCGCAGCGCCAGCAGGTCGAGCGCGATGAGCGAAGCGAGAAGGATCAGCACGGGGAGCAGCCCGTCCATCTGTCTGGAGCCTCCGTTGGGTCGAGTGATCAGCCAGTAAGAGCATGCCGCTCAACTGGTCCTGAGTTAAGATCCAGTTCCGTGCCACGATCCAGTACCAGTTCAGTGGCCGAGCTCCTCGTTTCGCTGCGGCGCGACGACGGCGCGCCGCTGCACGCGCAGCTCGAGCAGGAGCTGCGTGCGGCCGTGCGGAGCCGCCGGCTGAAGCCGGGGGCGGCGATGCCGTCGACACGGGCGCTTGCCGCGCAGCTCGGCGTGTCGCGGGGTGTGGTGGTCGAGGCGTACGAGCAGCTCGCCGCGGAGGGCTACCTCGCGCCGCGCGCCGGCGGCGTGACGCGCGTGGCACCGCAGGCCGTGGCATCGGCCGCCCAGGCCACCCGCGCCATGGAACCGCCGCGGCCCCGCATCGACTTCCGGCCGGGCCGCCCCGACGTGTCGGAGTTCCCGCGCGCGGCGTGGCTCCGCTCGCTGCGGCGGGCGCTCAACGAGGCTCCGGCGGAGCGATTCAGCTACTGGGACGGCAGCGGGCTGCCGGAGCTGCGCGAGGCGCTGGCCGCCTACCTCAACCGGGTGCGCGGCGCGTGCGCGGACGCGGAGCGGATGGTGATCAGCAACGGCTTCTCGCAGGGGCTCGCGCTGGTGTGCGCGGCGCTGCGGTCTTCGGGCGCGCGGCGCGTGGCCGTCGAGGACCCGGCGCACCAGGGATCCGTCGCGACCATCCGGAGCGCCGGCCTGTCGCCGGTGGGCGTCCCGGTCGACGACGACGGGCTGAGGGTCGAGCTCCTGCGGGAGACGCGGGTCGACGCGGTGCTCGTCACGCCGGCGCACCAGTACCCGACCGGCGCCGTCCTGCCACCGCACCGGCGGGCCGGGCTGGTGGAGTGGGCTCGACGGCGGGGAGCGCTGATCATCGAGGACGACTACGACGCCGAGTACCGCTATGACCGCGAGCCGATCGGCGCGATCCACGGGCTGGCGCCGGACCGGGTCGTCTACGCCGGCTCGGCCAGCAAGACGCTGGCGCCCGGGCTGCGGCTCGGGTGGCTCGTCGTGCCCGGCCACCTGGCCCGAGCCGTCGCCGATGCCAAGTCCGCGGCCGACGGTGGCTCGCCGGCCCTCGAGCAGCTGGCCTTCGCCGACTTCGTGGTCCGTGGCGAGCTCGACCGCCACCTCCGGCGGATGCGCCCGATCTACCGACGGCGGCGCGACGCGCTGCTCGCGGCGCTGGGCGCGTACCTGCCGCACCTCCGCCCGACGGGCAGCGCGGCGGGGCTGCACGTGCTGGCCTGGCTCCCGCCGGGGATCGACGAGGCGTCGCTGCTGCGGCTCGCGGCGGAGCGCTCCGTCGGGATCTACGGTCTCGCGCCGCACCGCCTCGCACCGAGCGACGCCGGCGGGCTGATCTTTGGCTACGGGACGCTCTCGGAGGGGGCCATCACCGAGGGCGTCCGCCTGCTGGGTAGTGGTGCCTGAGGCGGCCATTCAAGATTGAGTCAGCCCTGAATCGGGCGACCCGCCGCCGCGGCGAGGACGTGCCGCAGGCTCGCTTCGGTGAGGCGTCGGGGGTTGTTGTGCAGCCGCTGGTTGAACGCCTCGGCGACGATGGTCTCGACATCCCGGATGCCGAGCGCCTCGAGGCTGGTCTCCAGCGAGATCGCCCTCATCAGCGCGAGGAGGCGCGCCCCGGCGCCCTCCGCGTCGGAGGCGCCGATGAGCGCCGCGAGCCGGTCGATGCCGTCGCGCACCCACGCCACACCGCGCTCGTCGGCCACGTCGGCGGCCGTCACGCCGGCGTTGTAGACGAGCATGTGCGGGAGCGTCAGGGCGACGGCGTGGCCATGCGGCACGCCGTGGTGGACCGTGATCGGGTAGGAGATGGCGTGGCAGGCGGTCGTGCGGCTGATGTTGATCGCCATGCCGGCCACGTGCGCCGCTCGGGCCATCGGCTCCCGGCTCGCCGGCGACGGCCGTGTGACGGCCTCGACGAGGTGCGCCATGACCAGCGAGATGGCCTCGACCGCGTACGAGCGCGACTCATCGGTCGAGCGCACCGACCAGTACGACTCTATGGCGTGGGCGAGCGCGTCCATCCCGGTCGACGCCGCGATCGGCGCCGGCAGGTTCAGCGACAGCGCCGGATCGACGACGCTGTATTCCGGCCGCACCCAGGGGTGGTCGAGCGAGTGCTTCACGCCGTCGACGTACACGACGGCGAACTGCGTCGCCTCGCTCCCCGAGCCGGCCGTGGTGGGGACCGCGATCAGCGGCGGGCCGCGCCGGGTGATCGTCTCGCCACCGACGACGTAGCTGCGCGGCTCCGCCTGCTGGGCAGCCAGCAGCCGAACCGACTTGGCGATGTCGAGCGCGGTGCCGCCGCCGACCCCGATGACGAGGTCGCACGCGAGGCGCCGGCACATCGCCACGCCCCGCTCGACGTCCTGGATGCGCGGGTTGATCTCGAACTCGCTGAAGCGGGAGACCCGGCGGCCGCCGAGGACCGGCGCGAGTGCGGCTTCCGCACCGGAGCTGACGTACGAGGCGCGCCCCGTGACCAGCAGGACGTGGCGCGGAGCGTGCGCGGCGACAAGGTCGCCGACCTCGCCGGCGACGCCCCAGCCGAACCGGTGCACCGGCGCCTCGACCGCCGCGAGCGACAAGCGTTTTACTCCTCGACGAAGGACATGAAGGCCGTCTTGTTATCGATCGGCCTGGTCTTCGGCCGGCCGAGGTTCGCGCGAGCGCCGCGCCTGACCCGCACCTCGAGGAGGGTCGGTCCCGGGCACGCGGACAGCTCCCGCATCGCGTCCCTGAGCGAGGTGGCGTCCTCCGCCGCGCGCACCTCGCGGTAGCCCGAGCGCATCGCGATGCCGGGAAGGTCGATGGTCATCGCCACCGTCCGTTGCCCACCGACCGAGTCGTGCGAGCCGTTGTTGATCACGACATGACGCAGGTTCGGCGGCCCGTGGACGCCGATGATCGGCAGGGCGCCCATGTGCATCAGCACCGCACCGTCCCCGTCGACGCAGTAGACCGTGCGCCGCGGCGTCGTCAGCGCCACGCCGAGCGCGATCATCGAGGCGTGGCCCATCGAGCCGACCGTGAGGAAGTCGCTCGCCGTCGACTGCCCGGCCCGCTCCCGGTACGCGACGAGCTCACGCGACGTCTTCCCGGTGGTGGAGACGACGAGGTCTCGCGGACCGACGAGGTCGAGCAGCGCGTGGAGCGCCTCCTCCCGGGTCAGCGGGAGGCGATCCGGCCCATCGCCGCCCGCTCCCTCGGCACGCGCCGCGTACGGCTCGAACGTGCCGTCCTCGACGAGCAGCGCATACGGTCGGCTGCTCCGGCGCATCACCCCGACCGCCTCGTCGAGCGCGGCGAGCGCCTCGTCGGTGGAGTCGGGCAGGACGCGGTGCGGGATGCCCAGCAGGTCGAGCAGGCCGGGCGTGATGCGACCCTGCTTGACGTGCTGCGGCTCGTCCTTCCTGCCCGGGGCGCCGCGCCAGCCGACGACGAGCAGGAGCGGAATGCTGTAGACCTCCGGATCGGCCAGCGAGGTGAGCGGGTTGACCGCGTTGCCGAGGCCCGAGTTCTGGAGGTAGACGAGCGCGATCCTCCCGGTCCCGAGGTGATAGCCGCTGGCGAGCGCGACGGCGTTGCCCTCGTTGGCGGTGATGATGTGCCGCGACGCGTCGCTGACGTCGTCGACGTACGCGCAGAAGTCCTTGAGCAGGGAGTCGGGGACACCGGTGAAGAAGTCGACCCCCCGCTCCACGAGGGCGCCGTAGAAGCGCCCGGGGCTCAGCATGGCGGGCGTCGGGCGCGACGCCGGCGGCGTGGTGGAGGGCGACGACGCGTGGCGGCTACCTCCCGCCGGGGATGAGGGAGAGGACCTCGTCGATCGGCAGGCACAGCTCCTCGGCGGCGCCGGCGCTCCGGTTCGACAGGATCGACTGCGCGGCACGCACCATGGCCGGATACGCGCTACGCAGCAGGTGGTTCGCGTAGATCACCATGCTGACCCCGTGGCGCACCAGCTCGTCCTCGGTGACGGAGCTGTAGGTGCTCGGCACGGCGACCAGCGGGACGCGGTTCGGGACGCGCTCGTAGCGCTCGCAGAAGGCGAAGATCTCCCCGGGATCGCGGGCGTTGCTGTGGATCATGATCCCGTCCGCCCCGGCCTCGATGTACGCGCAGGCACGCGCCATCGCGTCGTCGAGCCCCCGCTTGAGGATGAGGCTCTCGATCCTGGCGATGATCATGAAGGCGTCGGTGACCTGGGCCCTCTTGCCCTCGGAGATCTTCTCGCTGAAGCTCTCGACGTCGTCCTGGGCCTGCTCGACGGCGGTCCCGAAGAGCGAGTTGCGTTTCGGGCCGACCTTGTCCTCGATGATCACCGCCGAGACGCCGAGGCGCTCGAGGGTCCGGACGGTGAACCTGAAGTGCTCGGTGAGCCCCCCGCTGTCGCCGTCGACCACCATCGGCTTGGTGGTCACCTCGAAGATCTGGTCGATGGTGTTGACGCGCGAGGTGACGTCCACCGCCTGGATGTCCGGCTTGCCCTTCGACGCGGAGTCGGTGAGGCTGCTCGACCACATCGCGTCGAACTCGCGGACGGTGCTGCCATCGGTGACGCGCGTCTTCTCCGCGATCAGCCCGGACAGGCCGTTGTGCACCTCGAGGACGCGCACCAGCGGCTTCAGCTCCAGCAGCCGGCGCAGCCGCCGCATCCGCATCTCGGGCGTCGTGCCGCGCTGAAGCACCGCCTCGATGAGCTCGGTGGAGGAGATGTCGCGCGTGTACTCGGGCTCGACCAGCTGCCCGCCCCACTCCCTCAGGACCTCGATCACCCGTTGCCGGGTCTCCTTCTGCACGCCCTGCTGCCAGTCCGTGCCGTGCACGACGTAGTCGGGTCGAAGCGCCCTCAGGTTGGGGACGTAGTCGAGCGTCTCCTGCGGCACGACGCGTGCGACGCCCTTGATGTTTTCGACGACCAGCCTGCGCTGGTCGTACGAGAGCAGGGGAACGCGCTTGTAGCTGGCGATCGCCCTGTCCGTCAGGAGCCCGACAGTCACCTCGCCCAGCTTCCTGGCTTCGGCGAGGATGTTGAGATGGCCGTGGTGGATGAGATCCGCGCTCATCCCGACGTAGACCGTCTTCATCAAGCCCCCGTCCTGCGTGATGCGCCCGCGCCGGCGAGGCTCCCGGCGGCGGTGTCGGCCAGGCGCGCCACGTGGGCGGCGCCGACCACGGCGCTCCGCCCGAGATTGTAGACAGAGCGGTCGCGCACCTCGCGCAGGCGTTCGCGGAAGGCGTCGCGCTCCATGGAGAGCCGCTGGATCCAGTCGACCGTCGCGCCCAGATCCGCGGGGTCGATGACGGCGCCGATCTCGCGACGTACCGAGACCTCGAGCGGCACGCGGCCGATGCGCTCGTACTCGGGATTGTTCACCTTCCTGGGGGTGTCGATGAAGAGGACGGGGCGCTCGAGTCCGAAGGCGTACTCCAGCGCGGCGCCGGACCAGTCGGCGATCATGAGGTCGGACCGGTGGAGCGACTCCTGCGCGTTCATGTCGGTCTCGACCTGGAACGGCCGATCCCGATACGCCTCCGCCAGCGTCGGGGCCAGCTTCGGGAAGCGGCGAACCGTCATCGGATGCAGCCGCAGCACGACCGAGTGGCCCGCCGCGAGGACGACCTCGATCAGCTCCTGCCCGTACGGCGCCTCGACGTAGGAGCCGGTCCCCCACGACGGCGCCAGCAGCACTCGCTTCGACGCGCCGCCGCTCGGCGTGACCGGTCGACGCGACGCCGCGTCGACGATGCGGTCGAGGCGGGCATATCCGTGCTCCACGAGCGCCTTGGGGCGAAGTCCGTAGACCTCCTCGGTGCGGCGGATCTCGTCGACGTGGTGAGGGCCGACGCACAGGACGGTGTCATAGGCGTCGAACGCGCCCTTGCGGTACGTCATGTGGCTGCTGACGATCGAGTGGAAGACGTAGACGTAGTGCACCGGGTGCACCGAGCGCTTGAGGTGGTAGGTCTCGAGATCCGGGAGCGTCATGACGACGACCCTGGCGTCGACCAGCCGGAAGAAGCTCGTCCTGGCGGCACCGGAGCCGATGCAGAAGGCGCGGATGCGTGGGTCACCCAGCGCGAAGACCGGGTCGTTCTCCTCGGACGTGACATAGCAGAGTGTGCGGCCGTGTGCCGCCGTCAGCTCCTCGACGATGGGTCCGAGATGTGGCCAGTCGGCGCTGCCCTCGGCGTAGAAGACGATGGCGCGCTCGTCTGCCGGAAGCCGATTGAAGGCGCGGAGCGCCGACCACGGACCGAGAACGCGTCTGAGCACGGGCCTCCGCAGGAGTGGTCTCGGGGCTGACGCCGCGGCGCGGCCGGCCCCGCCAGTCGCGTCGATTGTAGCGGCCGGTCTCGGCGCGCCCGCCGGCGTGCCGGGAGGGTATCGTTCGAAGCGTCGAGCTCACTCAGCGCTCCCGACTACGGAGTTCCTCCATGTTCGCCAAGCAACGGCAGCTTCTGACCGAGATGATCGACGTCGCGCGGCTCCAGGCGGAGCTGGGGCAGGTCTTCCCGTCCGCCGACGAGCGCAAACGGCTGCTGGCGCAGATCCGTCGCGTCCGCGCCAACGTGGAGTGTCCGCACAACGAGAGCCACGTCCTGTCCTTCATCGTCGAGCTGTTCCGGCTCAAGCCAGAGGTGGAGGGCGTCATCGTGGAGACCGGCTGCTACAAGGGCGGCAGCACGGCCAAGATCAGCCTCGCCGCGTCCATCCTCGGCCGCGACCTGGTGGTGTTCGACTCGTTCGAAGGACTGCCCGAGAACCAGGAGCCGCACGACTCGAGCCTCCTGGGCCACTCGATCAAGGGCTGGTTCGACCGGGGCAACTTCGCCGGCGCGCTCGAGGAGGTTCGCCACAACGTCGAGACCTACGGGGACATTCGGCCCGTCCGCTTCGTGAAGGGCTGGTTCGACGACACGATGCCCGGCTTCACGGAGACCATCTGCGCCGCGTACCTCGACGTCGATCTGGCGGCGTCGACCCGGACCTGCCTGAAGTACCTCTACCCGCGGCTGGCGCCCGGCGGCGTGCTGATGTCGCAGGACGGCGACTTCCCGCTCGTCGTCGACGTTTTCCGGGATCGCGAGTTCTGGGAGGACGAGGTGGGGTTCCCGATGCCGGTCGTCGAGGGGCTCGGCACCAAGAAGATCCTGAAGATCGTCAAGCCGGCGGGCGTCGGGTCACTCGCGCCGGCCTGAGATGGCCCGTCCTCGGCGGACGGCGCGGCGTCAGTGGCCGCGGCCGAGGAGCAGGACGGGGACGGTGCGCGCCATGATCTGGAGGTCGAGCCACAGCGACCAGCGGTCGATGTAGTCCAGGTCGAGCCCGGCGCGGTGGTCGAAGTCCTCGTCCGGGCGGCGCGCACGGATCTGCCACAAGCCCGTGATGCCGGGCTTCATCGACAGCCTGCGGCGATGCCAGATGCTGTAGCCGTCGACCTCGCGCGGTGGCGCGGGACGCGGGCCGACGATGCTCATCTCCCCGTGGAGCACGTTCCACAGCTGCGGCAGCTCGTCGAGGCTCGTCCGTCGCAGGAAGCGGCCGAGCCGCGTGACCCGCGGATCGTCGGCCATCTTGAAGGCCGGACCGCGGGTGTCGCTCAGCGCCTGGAGCTGCGGGTAGAGCTCCTCGGCGTCGGGGACCATGGTGCGGAACTTGTGGACGGTGAACGGCCGACCGTGCAGGCCGATGCGGACCTGGCGGAAGAGCACCGGCCGCCCGTCGCTGAGCAGGATGGCGAGCGCGACGCCGGCCAGGACCGGGCTCAGTGCGATCAGCGCGATCGCCGACACGCCGATGTCGAGCAGGCGCTTCATCGCGAGCCCGATGACGCGATCGGGGCCGTGGAGCAGCGACAGGATCGGCTGGCCATCGAACTCCTCGACGCGCCCGCCCTCGAACGCGAAGCCGGTCAGGTCGAGCGGCACGCGGACGACCTTGCCCTCCTCCTCGCAGATCCGGCTGATCGGCTCGATCAGATTCCACAACCCGACGGGCAGGCAGATCGCGACCTCGTCCACCACCTCTCGGTGGAGGATGTCCTCGATCCGGTCGATGCTGCCCAGGAGCTGGCGGCTGACCTCGGGCTCACCCTCACCGGGCACGGAGAGGTGCCCGAGCACCCGCAGCCCGAGTTCGCGATGACGCTCGACCCGGTCGGCGAAGGCCTGCGCCTCGGTGCCGGTCCCCACGACCAGCATGTACCTGGCGCTCATGCCGCGGCTGCGCGTCCAGGCGAACAGCAGGCGCAGCGCAAGCCGCGAGACGAGCGTCAGGAGTGGCTGCGTCAAGAACAGGAGCGCGAGGAAGAGGCGGCTGACGTCGGGGAGCCGCAGTACGAACAGCGCGCTCAGCGTGACGAGGGCCAGGACGGCCATGGCGCGGACGATGTCACGAAGCTCACGGCGCACCGAGATGAACGCGCGGAGCCCGTACAGGCCGTGGATCCAGAGCGCCACGACCCACGCCACCGCGTAGATGCCCGCGACCAGCAGGGGATGGATGCCGACGGCGTTCCAAATCTTCTGCCAGCCGTCGTCGCCGAAGCGAAGCGAGGAGATCGCGGCGAACAGGGCGACCGCCCCGATGGCGTCGACGAGCGCCAGGGACGTGCGCAGCAGCGTGATCAGGCCTCGAATCACCTGGTCTCCTCGCGCACCGGCGAAATGGGCGCACCGGCGAATCTGGCGTCGTGGAACGCGGATGATACCGCGCCTCTCGTGCCAGGTCCCCGGTGGGGGCCGGGTCAGGTCGGATCGGGCTCGCGTACGTAGAGCGACGGGTCGACCCCGAGCCGCGCGAGCAGCTCCTCCCAGCGCCGCCTGAAGACGCGCCGGTCGAACCTCTCCGCGTGCCGCCGGATGCGCACCGGATCGAAGGCGATCGTGTCGAGGCGCCGGATGGCTTCGGACAGCGCGTCCGCTTCCGGCCGATGAAACAGGACGCCGGTCTCCCCGTCGAGAACCGTGTCGAGCGCCCCGCCGGCGCCGAGCGCGATGACCGGCTTCCCCGCGGCCATCGCCTCGACCGGCGCGATGCCGAAGTCCTCCTCGCCGGGGACGACATACGCGTGGCAGCGCCGAAACAGCTCCACGAGGTCCGGG
>DATADA010000156.1:0-9665 GCA_036258775.1 Candidatus Limnocylindria bacterium
GTACCAGCGCATGATGCGCGGCGCCGAGCAGGATCCGCTCGCGCCGCGGCGCCCCGGGCGTTCGGGGCGAGGCGGGTCGCGGCCGGCGCCGGACCCACGCGTGGCGGACGCCCGCCAGCGTGCCAGCCGGCCTGCGTCGCAGCCATCCCGGGGCGAGGACGCGGAGAAGGAGTCCGTGCCGCTCACGGCCCGGATCGTCGTCCGCTCGCTCCTCATCGCGGCGCTGGTCGGCTACCTGGCCTTCAGCCTCCAGTGGCCGAACATGCCCTTCGCGCTCTACTTCGGGATCGGCGCGGGCGTGGTCGCGGCGGCGCTGCTCATCGCACTCCGGCGCGTCCAGTTCCGGATGCCGCAGCCGCCGCCCGGCTGACGCGGCCGGCGCGGACTCGGCCCGCCGCTCCACGGACGTCGCCATGCACCCGATCCTCGCCCTGATGGCGGCCGCCGGCGTCGGCTACCTGGTCGGTGCCGTGCCGGCCGGCTACCTGGTCGGGCGCGTGGCGCGCGGGGTCGACCTCCGTCAGAGCGGGTCCGGGCGCACCGGCACGACCAACGCGCTGCGCACGCTCGGCCTCGCCGGTGCCGCCGCGGTGCTGCTGCTCGATCTCGGCAAGGGTTTCGCTGCATCCGTCCTCGGGGGCGAGATCGTTGCGGCGAATTCGCCCGGGGCGGTCGCATGGGGAGCCGCGGTCGGCGGCGCGGCGGCGGTGATCGGCCACGTCCGGTCGATCTTCCTCGGGTTCCGCGGCGGCCGCGGAGTCGCGACCGGCGCGGGGGCGCTGCTCGCCCAGGCCCCGCTCGCGCTGCTCGCGGCCGCGCCGGTGATGCTCGTGGCGGTCTGGGCGACCCGCTATGTCTCCCTCGGCTCGCTGCTCGGCGCGCTCGCGGCCGCCGCCGCCGTCGCGCTCCTCGTGGCGGCGGGGCTGGCGCATGCCGCGGCGGTCGTCTTCGCCGTGGCCGTGGCCGGGATCGTCGTCCTCGCTCACAGTGACAACATCGAGCGCCTGCGCGCCGGCACCGAACGGCGGCTGGGCGAGCGGGTCGCCGGCCCGGAGAAGGCGGGCGGTGGCTGAGCGGCGCCATCCGGGCGGTCCGCTGGTCGACGCGGGCCGGCCGCCCGGGCGAGTCGCGCCGCGCACGAGCCTGTCGAGCCTCCCCAACCTGCTGGCGGTGGCGCGGATCGCGGCCACGCCGGTCGTCTTCCTGCTGACCGTCGTCGACTGGCCGGCGGCCGGCATGTCGGCCGCGCTCATCTTCGCGGCGGCGGCGGTCACCGACTTCCTCGACGGTCGGATCGCGCGGGCGCGACGAGCGGTCTCGCCGCTCGGCGTCTTCCTGGATCTGGCCGCGGACAAGGTCCTGGTCGCCGGCGCGCTGGTCGCGCTCGTGCAGGTCGGGCTGCTGCCCGGCTGGGTCGCGGCCGCCATCCTCATCCGCGAGTTCGTCGTGCAGGCCGTCCGGCAGCTCGCCGCCGCGGAGGACGTGGTGATCGCCGCCCGCGGCCTCGGAAAGGCGAAGACGCTGCTCACCCTGGTCGGGATCTGGGTGCTGCTGCTCGCGCGCGACGCGTCGAGCGGCGGCCCGCTGGCCGCGGTCGGCATCGGTCCGGTGCTGGCGGTTGCGGGCGCCTGGCTCATGGTGCTGGCGGCCGCCGTCACGGTCGTGTCGGGTGTCCTGTACCTGGCCGCGGCGTGGCCCATGCTCGCCGGCGACGAGCCGGAGGCGCGCTGACCTCCGGCTACTTGATGAGACGGGTCCCCATCCGTCGCGTCGCGACCAGCATGGCGAGCGCCAGGAAGGCGACGAGGTAGAGCAGGTCCCAGAGCTGCGCGACGCCCAGGATCCCGGTCGACAGCCCGCGCATGAGGCTGATGGCGTGGTAGAGCGGGGTCAGCTGGATGAGGGCCTGGATTGGCGCCGGGTAGATGTCCGTCGGGAAGAAGGTGCCGGAGAAGAGGAACATCGGCATCACGATGAGGCCCATCGGGATGTCGAAGTCCTGGATCTTGCGCAGGAACGTCGTCGTCGCCAGCCCGGCCGAGCTGAACGCCGCCGACACGAGCAGCACCACCGGGAAGATGAGCACCGCCCACGGGGACAGGATCAGCCCCATGGCGAGCATGATCAGCAGCATGCTGACCGCGTACAGGCTCGCCCGCATGAGCGCCCAGGCGACCTCGCCGATGGCGATCTCGGCGATCCCCATCGGCGTGGCGAGGATCCCCTCGTAGGTGCGCTGGAAGTTCAGCTTGAAGAAGACGTTGAAGATCGTCTCGAACACCGCCCCGTTCATGGCCGCGGTGGCGAGCAGCGCCGGCGCGACGTAGGCCGCGTAGGCGATCTCGCGGCCGTCGGAGATCGGCACCGCCTCGACGATCCCGCCCAGCCCGAGCCCGATCCCGATCAGGTAGAAGATCGGCTCGAAGACCCCCGACACGATGATGATCCACTGGTGCCGGTAGACGAGGATGTTGCGCTCGACGAGCCGGCGTGCCCGCCAGATCGTGGCGAGCGCTCCCGGCGTGTCTCCCGGACGGGCGAGCCGATCCGTCGCGACGGCCATCGCTAGCTCACCATCCGGCGCTGGAGCGAGCGCCTCGCCAGCCATGCGCCGATGCCGAAGAAGACGGCCAGGTAGGCCACGTGGCCCGCGGCCGCCACGACGTCGAGGCGGTCGAGGACCAGGCCGCGGATGAGCTCGACCCCGTGGAACAGGGGCGTCAGCGCCGCGACCCATTCGATCTGGTCGGGCAGCTGGGCGAGCGGAAAGAACGTGCCGCTGAACAGGAACAGCGGATTGATCACGAACCGGAAGATGGCGGAGAAGCCGACGTCATTCTTCTGCGTGGCGGTGAACGCGATGAGCCACGCCGAGAAGCCGATCCCGATCAGGACCGCCACCCCGATGGCGAGCACGGCGAGCGGCGTGCGCACGATCCCGAAGAGGGTCAGCACGACCAGGAAGACGACCGCGATGCTGACCATCCGGAAAGCGACCCAGGCCAGCTCGCCCCACACCAGATCGCGGACAGTCAGCGGCGTGGTCAGCATCGCCTCGTAGTTCCGGCCCCACATGATCCGGTTCATGATCGGGAAGGTCGACTCGAAGGTTGCCGTCTGCATGGCAGTCGTCGCCAGCAGCCCGGGACCCAGGAAGTGGAGGTAGGGGACGCCTCCGAGCAGCTCGCGGTTGCCCGACGTGATGAGCGCGCCGACGCCGATCCCCATCGCGGTCAGGAACATCACCGGCTGCAGGAAGCTGAAGAAGAGGCCGCCGCGCCAGGTGTGCAGGTAGACGAGCAGGTTCCGCTGGAAGACGCGCGGCGCAGCCGTCACGGGCGCACCTCGGGCCGCGCGCTCACTCGACCAGCGAACGGCCGGTCAGGCGCAGGAAGACGTCCTCGAGCGTGGCTCGGCGAACGAGGGCCGAGTCGACCTGGATCCCTCGCTCGTGGACCTGCTCGAGGGCGCGCTCCCCGTCGCTGACGTAGAGCAGGAGCCGATCGGGGAGATCCTCGACGCGGCTGGCGATGCCGTCGAGCCGGCCGTCGAGGCCGCCGCGCACGCTGTCGGCGACCCGCAGCTCCAGCACCTCGCGCGTGCTGTATCGGTCGATGAGCTGGCGGGGTGAGCCCTCGGCGACGATCCTGGCCTTGTCCATCACCACCAGCCGGTCACAGAGCTGCTCGGCCTCGTCCATGTAGTGGGTGGTGATGATCAGGGTCGCGCCGCGTTGCTTGAGCCGGTAGAGCCGGTCCCAGAGCAGATGACGAGCCTGGGGATCGAGCCCGGTCGTCGGCTCGTCGAGGATGATGAGCTCCGGGTCGTTGACGAGCGAGCGCGCGATGGTGAGGCGGCGCTTCATCCCTCCCGAGAGCGGGTCGACCTGGTCCCGGGCGCGCTCGGCGAGCTGGACGAAGTCGAGGAGCTCGTCGATGCGCTGCCGGGCCACCTCGCGCGGGATGTCGAAGTAGCGCGCGTACATCTCGAGGTTCTCGCGCACCGTCAGCTCGTTGTCGAGGTTGTCGATCTGCGGGACGACGCCCAGGCGGGCCTTGATGCGGGTCGCGTCGCTGCGTGGGTCCATGCCGATGACGGTCAGCTCGCCGTCGGTGATCGGCGAGGCGCACGCGATCATCCGCATCGTGCTCGTCTTGCCGGCTCCGTTCGGCCCGAGGAAGCCGAACGACTCGCCGGGCTGCACGTCGAACTCGATCGCGTGGACCGCGGTGAAGCCGCCGTAGCGCTTCGTCAGATTCCGGGCACGGACGAGGGGCTGCTGACTGCTCATGGAACCGCCGATCATAGACCGATGAAGGGGCGTCGTCGCCCCATGCCAGCCTCGCGGCGAACGGTGTCAGCCCCTGTCAGGTACGGCCGCGAACGCGCGGTGCCGCGATCGGACGTGGCCCGCGCTCAGCGCCCCGTCTTCCCCTTCGTGTCGGCGATCAGCCGCGCGATCGATGGATTCGGCCTCCTGGAGCGACCGGGCCGAGCCTCGGCACGCAGAGCGGCGATGTTCACCTTCTTCGGCTTCCTGGACGACGGGGGACCGCCGATCGCCGCCGGCCGGCTTGCCGGCTTCGGGTTCGGCATCAGTTCACCGCCATCCATGCCACGCTCGTGGCTGCCGGTACCGGCTTGTTGAGGTGGATCGTGAAGCGGCCCGCGCTGCCGGTCGTCACGACGACCGACTGGACGTGCACGCCGGCCCGGTTCTGTTGCAGCGTGGCGAGCACGAAGGTGGAGCTCGTCGCGTAGAAGTTCGGTGGCGTGACGGTGACGCTGCTCGCGTTGGTGGCGATCGTCGCCCTGCCGCTGCGATCGAAGGCCGCGCGACCGGACACCCGCAGTGCGAGACCGGCTGGCTGACCCGCGTAGGCGCGAACGCCGGTGCCGGTGTCCGTCTGTCCCAGCAACCCGATCCCCTGTGGGCAGTGACCCGCCAGTCCGCGGCCCGCCGTCCCTCCCGTCGTCGAACGACCGTAGATCCCGGTGTGCGGCGTCGGTTGCGGGGCCTCGAGTCCGGTGAAGCCGACCAGTCCGGCCATCTCATCGCTCTGGCCGATGACCCCGGCACCGAGGTGAACCGGCGGTGGCGCAGAGTCGCTGGCGCTCCCGTACATCCCCACGCCGAGGGCCCAGGACAGACTGGCGCCTCCGAAGAAGGCGCCAGTCCCGAGGAGCCCGGTGTCTCCATCGCCGTGGACGCCGATGCTCGAACCGCCCTCCACGAAGCCGCCCAGCCCGAACACGCCCGTGCCGAGGCCCTGCGGGTCGTGTGACTCGCCCTGCACGCCGAGCGAGCCGCGGCCGATGATCGCGGTCCCGCTGGGTGTGTCGACGTCGAGCGCCGGGAAGCCACCCTCCGACTTGGCGAGGATGGTGGTCGCATCCGCGGTGTTCGACTGCCCGGCGATCACCGGGTCTCCGGTGGCGGCCGCTGTGCGCACCGGGCGGCCCAGCGCCCGCGCGGCGAGTGCCGCAGCTCCTCCGAGAGCGCCGGCGAGGAGCGCACGGCGCGTATGCGAGGTCCTGACGTCGACCGACATGGCTCGGGTCCTCCGCGGCCCTCGCTCGGGTGCAGCGGACACGTCATCCGTCGCTGCGCGGGCCGTCCCGGGAGTATGCACCCGGCCCCGCGGCGTGCCTAGACCCGCGTGCCGCGTTCCTCGCGGGTTCCTCGCCGGCGAGCGCTCAGAGCGCCACGGCGGCGGAGTCCGCGCGGGGGTCCGCGCCTCCGACGTACGAGCCGTCGGGCTCGCGCCGGATCACCTGCGCCCAGCCCATGAGCGGCGTCCGCGGCTCGACGAGACGGGCGCGATGGCCGCGTCCGGCCAGTGCGACGAGGGCCTCATCCCCCGCGCCATCCGCCTCGATCGCGACGTCGCGCAGCGGACGCCCCGGCGCCTCGACCTCGGCCACGAACCGCGGACGATCGACCGCCGCCTGAGGCTCGAGCCCGTCGTCCACGAGCGCGTTGACGAGCTGGACGAGCGTCTGCGGCTGGCCGTCGCCGCCCATCGCGCCGAGCGAGATCCACGGCTCACCGTCGCGCAGCAGCATGGCCGGCATCAGCGTGTGCAGGGTGCGCGCGCGCGGAGCGAGGTGGTTCGGGTCGCCGGGGTCGAGCCGGAAGTAGGCGCCCCGGTTCTGCAGCATGACGCCGGTGCTGCCGCCCATCACCCCGGAGCCGAAGCCCATGTAGTTGGACTCGATGAGGCTCACCATGCACCCCTCGGCGTCCGCGGCGGTGAGGTACACCGTCCCGCCGCCGAGCTGATCCGTCGGCAGGAAGCGGCCGGCGCGGCGCCGGTCGAGCCTCGCGGCCAGGCGCGCAGCGTGATCCCACGTGAGCAGCGCGGCCGTGTCGCAGATCGCGCGGTCGGGGTCCGTGACGCATCGGTCGCGCTCCGACCAGGCGACCTTGATCGCCTCGAGCTGGGCATGCAGCCGCTCGGGGTCGAGCGGCGCATCGGCCGCGAGCGGGGAGTCGGCCGGAAGGCCCGGCCAGCCGTCGGCGCGCAGCGCGGCGAGGACGTTGAGCGCGATGAGCGCCGTGATTCCCTGCGAGTTCGGCGGCGTGGTGGCGACCCGCACGCCGCGGTACTCGGTGCTGACCGGCTCGACCCAGTCCCCCCGATGCGCGGCCAGGTCGTCACCGCTCAGGACGCCACCGGCTGCCTGCACGGCGCGCGCGATCTCGACGCCGATCTCGCCGCGGTAGAACGCCTCGCGCCCACCGGCCGCGACGCCGCGCAGCGTGGCGGCCAGAAGCGGCTGGCGCAGGCGGTGGCCGGGCTCCGGCGCACGCCCCGCCGGAAGGAACACGGCGCGGGCCGCCTCGTCGAAGAGGTCGGCGCTGCGCGCGATCGCGTTGGCCGTGATGCCGGTCAGCTCGTAGCCGTCGTCGGCGAGGTCCGCGGCGGTCAGGACCGCGTCGGCCAGCGAACGGCGCCCGAAGCGGTCCAGCATCGCGGCCCATGCGTCGACGCAGCCCGGCACGGTGATGGGCAGCGGGCCGCGGGCGGGCATCGATGCGTGCCCCTCGGCGCGAACGTGTTCGATCGTCAGTCCGGCGGGGGAGCGGCCGCTGCCGTTGTAGGCGTGGAGGCGGCGCTCGGGGGGCCACCAGATCAGCGCGAATGCGTCGCCGCCGATGCCGCAGGCGTTGCCGTAGACGACCGCCAGCACCGCGTTCGCCGCGACCGCCGCGTCGACGGCGTTGCCCCCCGCACGGAGCGCGGCCACGCCGGCCTCGCTCGCGGCGGGATGCGGGGCGACCACCATGCCGCTGGCAGAACGCTCGTCCATCGGGACCGAGAGCGTACCGGACGCCAGCGCATCGGAGACCGTCCGGCGGTGCGCCGTCGCGCATTGACATCGGCCAGAGGGTCCTCAATACTACGTCGGACGTACTACGTCTGACGGAGCAGCAGTGGGCGACGTGACGAGCGATCCGGAGGTCCTGCTTCTGGTCAGCCTGGCCGGAGGACCCAAGCATGGCCACGCCATCCTGCTCGACATCGAGTCGTTCACCGGGCGGAGGCTCGGACCCGGGACGCTGTACGGCGCGCTGAGCCGCCTCGATGCGGAGGGCCTGATCGAGCCGATCGAGGCGGAGGGCCGGCGAAGGCCCTACCGGCTGACCGCTAGCGGCCGCACGGAGCTGCATCGACGAATCACCCGGCTCGCGGAGACGGTCCGGGTCGGCCGCCGGCGGCTGGCGCCCGGCGGACGTCTCGCGCGAGGATGAGACGTCATCGGGGCCGCATCGCCCGGTTCCTCCTGCTGCTCTATCCGGCCGCCTGGCGTGCCCGCTACGGCGAAGAGCTGATGACGCTGATCGAGGAGAGCGGCACCCGTGGCACGGATCTGCTGGACGTCGCGCGGGCCGGCATTCGCCTGCGTCTCGCCGCGACCCTGCCCACCGATGGAGGTCTCCCGATGCTGCTGCGCTCCGCCCACCGCCATCCGACGGCGTTCGCCCTCGCCGGCCTGCTCGTCATGCTCCCGACGCTGCTGCTCGCCGGTCTCTCCCTGCTCGGCCACGAGCTGGGCGTGGGCCCGATCGCGCAGCGCGTCGACCCGATGATCGCCGCGCTGACGGAGAGCCGCGCCGTGGATGTCGCCCTCGTCCTCGCCCCGGCGCTGGCGCTCCTCGTTGCGGTCGCGCCGCTCGTGCGAGTGGGCGTCGCGCGCGACGAGGGCGCGCCGGTCGCGACGGTCGCGGTCCGGCTGCGGGCGATGAACGTCGCGGTCGCGCTCGCCGCCGTCGCCATCGGGCTGGTGCTGGTCTGGCACGCGGCGGTGGAGCTGAGCGGCCCGCCCGCGGTCTGACCGCCGTCAGGCCGGCGCCTCCCACATCCCGCCGATCTCCAGCGCGACGACTTCTGCGTCCGTCGCAGCCCGGAGCTCGTCGGGGGTGCCGGCCAGGATCGGGAACGTGCCGTAGTGGACGGGGACGACACGCTGCGCGCCGAGCATCTCCACTGCCCGCGCGGCATCGGCCGGACCCATCGTGTAGTGGCCGCCGATTGGGAGAACCGCGATCGACGGTGCGTAACGCTCGCCGATCAGCCGCATGTCGCCGAACAGGTCGGTGTCGCCCGACTGGTAGACGCGCGTGCCGTCCTCGAACTCGATGACCCAGCCCCAGCAACCGAGCTCGAGGGTGTGCTCGCGACCGCCGCTCGTCAGCGTCGCGCCGCCCGAGTGGTCGGCGTGGACCATGCTGAACCGGATCCCGGCCTGCTCGACCGTCCCGCCCTTGTTCATCTCGGTCGCCTCGGTGACGCCCTCTCCCGCCAGGAAGACGCGCATCTCGTGGCTGCAGATGACGTGGCCACCCGCGCGTGCCAGCTCCAGGACGTCGCTGAGGTCGTGTCCGACGTGCTCGTAATGGCCGTGCGTGGGCGCGACGACGTCAACCCGCTCCGGCTGGCGGAAGGCGTCGGGGTAGGTCGGGCCGGCGCTCCATCGGTCGACCCAGACGAAGCGGTCGCCCGGCGAGCGGTACAGGATCCCACCGTGTCCGAGCCACGTCATGCGCAGGTTCGCCATGTGTCGGCACCTCCCTTCGGTACGTTCGGTCTCGTCGCAGTGACGTAGCCGCACGACCGGTGCCGCCCGCTGGGATCGGCGGGATCGACTCAGGTCAACCGGGCAGGATCAGGCGGCCGGTCTCCGCCACGCGCCGCAGCCACGGAAGCTCGCGGTCGAGCGTCGTCTCGGGCCCGTGGCCGGGCAGGACCCGCAGGTCTGGCGGCAGGTCATGCGCGAGCCGCGCCAGCGACCGGACCATCTGCTCGTCGTCGCCGCCTGGCAGGTCGGTGCGGCCCCAACCGCCCGGAAAGAGGCAGTCGCCGGAGAGCAGGAGCCGCGCGCGCTCCTCGTA
Source organism: Candidatus Limnocylindria bacterium (assembly GCA_036258775.1). Lineage (GTDB taxonomy): Bacteria > Chloroflexota > Limnocylindria > QHBO01 > QHBO01 > DATADA01. The sequence goes on from DATADA010000156.1 coordinate 9,398, forward strand.
GAGGCAGACCGAGCCCTCGGTGTGCCCGGGCGTGTGGAGCACGTCGAAGACGAGGTCGCCGATGCGCAGCTGCTCGCCGTCGCGCAGGTGCCGATCGGCCGTCGATGGCTCCACCGGGAAGCCGTAGACGTTGTCGCCGCGCAGGCGGTACTCGTCGTCGGGATGGATCGCGAGCGGCGCCCCGCTCGCCCGCTTCAGGGCCGCGTTGTCGTGGATGTGGTCGATGTGGCCGTGGCTGTCCGCGACGAGGTGAACCTGCAGCCGGTTC
>DATADA010000157.1:0-6133 GCA_036258775.1 Candidatus Limnocylindria bacterium
GCGCGCCGTCGCCGCCGAGCTCGGCGGGTATGTCGGCGGCTCCCAGGCCGGCACGCTCGAAGACTCGGCGTCCCTGACGGTGCGCGTGCCGGCGGACCGCTTCGACGACGCGCTGGCCCAGCTCCACGAGCTCGACGGCGAAGTCGTCGCCGAGTCGACCCGCGAGCAGGACGTGAGCGGACAGATCGTGGACCTCGGCGCGCGGATCGAGAACCTGCGGGCCTCCGAGGCGTCGTACCGGGGGCTGCTCGAGCGTGCGACCAGGATCGAGGACATCCTCAACGTGCAGGCGCGCCTCGACGCCGTCCGGGGCGAGATCGAGCAGCTGGCCGCTCAGCTCGAGCAGCTCGAGGGACAGGCGGACCTGGCGACGCTGACGGTGACCCTCACGCCGCGCCCCGAGCCGGTGGAGCGCCAGGCCGAGACCTGGAACCCGGGCACCACGCTGAACGAGGCGCTGGCCTCGCTGGTCGGCGTGGGGCAGGGTCTGCTCGACGCGCTCATCTGGTTCGTCGTCGTGTGGCTCCCGCTCCTGCTGGTGCTCGCGATCGCGGCCCTCGCGGTCCTGCGCGGCGTGCTGGAGGTCCGCCGCCGCATGCCGACTCCGGCCGGCGAGGAGGGCCGCCCGGCCGCCTGAGGCGGCTCCGCGTCTGGTAGACTCGGTCGGTCCTTTAAGGCCGGCACCGTGATGCCGGGAAGGAGCGACGTGAACACCGTTCAGCATCCGACTTCGACGCCAGCCGCCCCCCCGCGGCCGGCGTCGTTCCTTGCCCCCGAGGCGGCTCGGCGCCCGGGGATCCTCGCGCTCGAAGGCGGCACCATCCACGCCGGCTCACTGCGCGGCGCCGCTCGCGGGGCCGAGGGCGACCTCGTCTTCACCACCTCGGCGTCCGGCTGGGGCGAGATCCTGACCGATCCCTCCTATGCCGGCCAGATCGTGGTCCTCACCCATCCGATGGTCGGCAGCTATCGCATCGCTGCCGACGAGCTGGAGTCGGCCACCGTGCACGCGCGGGCGCTGGTCGTCAGCCGCCTCGTCAGCCCGCCGCCGGGCCCCGGCGTCGCGCTCGAGGAGCTGCTCGTCGAGGCGGGTATCCCCGCCCTCGCCGGCGTGGACACCCGCGCGCTCACGCTCGAGCTGCGACGAGGGACCCGACGCCGGGCCGTCGTGCGCGACGCGACGACGCCGGCCGCCGAAGCGGTCGCCGCGGCGCGGGCCAGCGCACCGTGGGAAGCGGTCGATCACGTCGCGGCGGTGGCGAGCCGCGAGCCGTTCGTGGTGCCGGCCGACGGCGCGCGGCGCGGCCGTGCCGTCCTGCTCGACTACGGCGTGAAGCGCAGCCTGCTTCGCTCGCTCACCGAGCGCGGGCTCGAGGTGGTCGGCCTGCCGCCGGACGCGAGCACCAACGACGTCCTCGCCCGCGCGCCGGACCTCGTCGTCCTGTCGCCCGGCCCCGGCGATCCCTCCCGCATGGCGTTCCAGATCGCGACCGTACGCGAGCTGGCCCGGCTCGCGGCGGCCGGGGGTCCGCCGCTGCTCGGCGTCTGCCTCGGCCACCAGCTGCTCGGCCTGGCGGCCGGCGCCGCGACGCGCCGGCTGCCGGTCGGTCACCACGGAGGCAACCACGCCGTCATCGAGCTCGAGGGCGGGCGGGTCGACATCGGCGCCCACAACCACGAGATCGAGGTGGTCGACGGGCCAGCCCTCGGCGCCGCGGGCTATCGCGTCAGCCACCGCGACCTGAACGACGGCACGCTGGAGGGGCTCGTGCACGCCAGCGGCCGGATCGCCTCGGTCCAGTTCCATCCGGAGGGAGCGCCCGGCCCGACCGACGCGGCGCGCATCTTCGACGGCGCGCTGCGCGGGGCGCTGGCCTCCGTGGCCGCGTGAGCGCTCCTCGCTCGGTCCTGATCATCGGCTCCGGACCGATCCTCATCGGCCAGGCGGCCGAGTTCGACTACGCCGGTGTCCAGGCATGCCTGGCGCTCCGCGGCGCCGGCGTCGAGACGATCCTCGTCAACAGCAACCCGGCGACCGTGATGACCGATCCCGACGTCGGCGGCCGCGTGCTGATCGGCCCCCTCTCGGTGCCGTACCTCGAGTGCGTGATCGCGGAGCACCGGCCCGACGCGCTGCTGCCGACGCTCGGCGGGCAGACCGGGCTCAACCTGGCGGTCGCGCTCGACGACGCCGGCGTCCTGGGGCGGTACGGCGTGCGCGTGCTCGGCACGCCGCTCGCGGCCGTCCGGGCGGCGGAGGATCGCGGCGGCTTTCGCGACCTGGTCACCGGCATCGGCGAGCCGGTGCCCGAGAGCGCGGTGGTGGAGAGCGTGGCCGACGGAGTCCGTTTCGTGCGCGAGCTCGGCGGCGCGGTGGTCGTGCGCCCGGCGTTCACCCTCGGCGGAGGCGGGGGTGGCTTCGCGAGCGGCCCTGTGGAGGCGGAGGCGAGGATCGCGGCCGGCCTGGCCGCGAGCCCGATCGGGCAGGTGCTCGTCGAGCGCAGCCTGCTCGGCTGGAAGGAGATCGAGTGGGAGGTGCTCCGCGACGGGGCCGACACGGCCATCGCGGTGTGCGGCATGGAGAACCTCGACCCGATGGGAGTCCACACCGGCGACTCCATCGTCGTCGCGCCGATCCAGACGCTGCCCGACCCGCTCGTCCAGCGGCTGCGAGGCTGCGCGCTGAAGATCGCGCGGGCGCTCCGGCTCGAGGGCGGCTGCAACGTGCAGCTGGCGGTGGCCCCGGACGGCTCCGACTACCGGGTCATCGAGGTCAACCCGCGCGTGAGCCGCTCGAGCGCCCTGGCCTCGAAGGCGACCGGGTATCCGATCGCCCGGCTGGCGGCGCTGATCGCGCTCGGTCGCCGGCTCGACGAGCTGCCGAACCCGGCGACCGGCAGCGGCTCGGCGGCGTTCGAGCCGGCGGTCGATTACGTCGTCGTCAAGCTGCCGCGCTGGCCGTTCGACAAGTTCCCCCTGGCGGATCGGTCGCTCGGCGTCCAGATGAAGGCGACCGGCGAGGCGATGGCGATCGAGCGCGAGTTCGGACCGGCGCTGCTGAAGGCGGTCCGATCGCTCGAGCCGCGGGGGCGTGGCTGGCTGTGGGAGGACCCCGGCTGGCAGCTCGCCTATCGGCCACCGGCGGACATGGCGTCGTTCCTGGCGCCGTCCGATACCAGGCTGTGGCGCATCGTCGCCCTGCTGCGGCACGGCTGGGCCACGCCCGCGATGATCAGCGAGCTGACCGGCATCGCCCCGTGGTTCACCGACCGGCTGGCCGAGCTGGTCGCCGCCGAGCGGGAGCTGGTCGGCGCGCCGCTCCTCGACGCGAAGCGCATCGGCTTCGGCGACGCCGAGATCGCGGCGCTCTCCGGAGTGCCGCCGGTGGCGATCCGCCGTGCACGGGTCCGCTCCGGGATTCGCCCGGTCTACCGGCGGGTCGACACCTGCGCCGGCGAGTTCCCGGCCGAGACGCCGTACTTCTACAGCTCCTACGCGCTGCCGGAGGTGCCGCCTCCGGCCGAGCGCCGCAGCGTCATCGTGGTCGGCTCCGGCCCGATCCGCATCGGGCAGGGGATCGAGTTCGACTACTGCAGCGTGCGGGCGGCCTGGGCGATCCGCGAGATGGGCCTCGACGCGGTCGTGATCAACAACAACCCGGAGACGGTCAGCACCGACTACGACGCCTGCAGCCGCCTCTACTTCGAGCCGCTCGACACCGAGAGCGTCCTCGACGTCATCGACCACGAGCGGGCGCTCACCGGCGAGCCGCCCGTCGTGCTGCTCACCTTCGGGGGCCAGACGGCGATCGACCTCGCCAGGGACCTCGCCTACGCCGACGTGCCGATCGCCGGGCTCAGCGCCGATGCCATCGAGATCAGCGAGGACCGCGACCGCTTCGCCCGGCTGCTCGACGATCTCGGCATCGACGGCCCCCGCGGCCGGCTGGCCGCCGATCCCGACGGGCTGCGCGAGGCGATCGCCGAGCTCGGCCTGCCGGTCGTCGTACGCCCATCGTGGGTGATCGGCGGACGCGGCATCGCCGCCCTGCGCTCGGCCGCCGAGATCGGCGCTTATCTCGAGACAGAGGTGGGCTGGCCGCTCCGGGTGGACCGCCTGGTCGACGGGATCGAGCTCGACATCGACGCCATCAGCGACGGGACGCACTGGTGCGTGCCGGGGATCCTCGAGCAGGTCGACCCGCCCGGCATCCACTCCGGCGACAGCGTGGCGGTGCTGCCCCCGCAGCGCCTCTCGCCGGCCCTGCAGGAGCGCGCGGCGGCGGCCGCGGGCAGGATCGCCGTCGCCCTCGGCGTGCGCGGCATCATCAACGTCCAGGCGGTGGTCGACGGCGAGCGGGTGGTCGTCATCGAGGCCAACCCCCGCGCGAGCCGCACCGTTCCGATCGTCGCCAAGGCGACCGGCCGCGACGTCGTCGCGGCGGCGGTCCGCTGCGCGCTCGGCGCGACGCTGTCGGAGGTGGGGCTGACGGCGGGCCTCGCGACGGCGGTGTCGCGCGTCGCGGTCAAGGCGCCGGTCGGCTCACTGTGGCGGCTGCCCGGCGTGTCGGGCGAGCTGGGACCCGAGATGCGCTCGACCGGGGAGGTGCTCGGGATGGCGGCCGACTACGAGTCTGCAGCACGGCTCGCGGCCGAGGCGGCGTCGGCCCACACCCGATAGAGAGCGACCCCTCCCGCCGGTGGCGAGAGGGTTCGGGGCATGGAATGAGGGCCGCCCGACGATCCAGTACGGAGGGTCCTGGATCACCTGCGGCCCTCAAGAGACGCTTCAAGCTGGACCTTCCGGTTCACCGCGGTGACAGATGCCACCTTCGGCCCGAGCTTCCGTCGGCGGCGCAACGCGCGATGCCCCGGGAATGGACCACTCGATTCGTCTGCGGCCTCTATGTTGCAAGCCGCGTGCCAGCCGATCGCGCCGCGGGCCCGGCCGGTCGCGCCGCGGGCCCGGCCGGTCGCCCCGCACCGGTGCGGGAGGTCAGCGGCGGCGCGCGGACGCCTGGCGCTGGGCGCCGACCTGCGCCTGCCGGCGCCGCAGATAGCCGCCGTACCAGCCCGACAGGAGCCCGATCAAGCCGTACAGGGCGATGTACACCGCACCCGCCACGGCGATCTCCGCGGCGCCGGTTTCGGGCGGCACGAGGGCGTTGAGCGGAACCTGCTGGAGCGCGGTCAGGACCGTGACGGCGACGACGATGAGCAGCATCCCCAGGATCGCCGCGGCGGCACCGAACAACGACGGCCGCTGCCAGCCGAACCAGCCGGCCCCGATGAGCGCCGCGAACGAGACCAACGAGGCGACGAGGCCGAGGATCGATCGCGGGTCGGGGACCCGGGTGAGCGCCCAGAGCACGCCCGGCGCCACCCACGCCAGCGGGTTGCGGGCGAGCAGGTAGAGCCCCTCGACGACCGGACGCAGCGGGCCGGCGTACCGGAACTCGGCGAGCGGGTCGCGCCGTCCCGGCAGCGGCGGCGCCGGCGGGAACACGCGTGCGAGGAGGCCGACGCTCCGCGGCTCGCTCGCCGCCGCCGATGCGCGGGACACCTCCGGCGGCTCGGCCTCCGCCCCGCGCAGCGCCGCGCGCGACCGTCGGCGAGCTTCGGCGCGCGCGGGATCGCGGCCCCGGGACCTGGTGGGCATGGGCCGCGATTGTACGCGGCGCGTCCGCAGAGTGCCCGGAAGCCGGACGTAAGCGGGCGGTAAGCGTTCGGTAACCGGCCGTGCGGCATGCTCGCACTCTCCCCGCCCTGCGCGCCTCCGACCTCGCGAGGTGCCCGCCGTGATCGATCGAACCGTCCGTCCCCACCCGGCCCCGAGCGCGATGCGGACACCGCTCAGCGGCCCGCGCCGCGGCGCGGCCGTCATGTGTGTCGCGACGCTCCTGCTCCTGACCACCGTGGCGCCGGCGCTCGCCGGCCCACGTGCTCGCCTCGGCGCGGAGTCGAACGCCGAGGACGAGGCGGGTCACCTGGTGGTCAGCGAGGTGATGACCGGCGGCGGCAGTGCCTCGGACGAGTTCGTCGAGATCTACAACCCGACCCTGCTGCCGCTCCCGCTCGAAGGTCTCGAGCTCATCTACGTGACGGCGAGCGGCACGACGCTCACTCGCCGCGCG
>DATADA010000158.1:0-11485 GCA_036258775.1 Candidatus Limnocylindria bacterium
GCCGCTCGATGCTGCTGCGCGGCTGCTCATCGGCCGCGAAGAAGGTCGCCATGGCGCTCCACACCCTGATCCACACGAAGTTCCCGCGGGACCGCCTGTTCGTCGTCGGCTTCGCCTACTACGCGCGCGAGATCCCCGCCGAGGCGATCGCCCCCCTGTCGCCGTACGAGTTCGAGTACGGGACGAACCTTCAGCACGCGCTGATCATCGCGCGCGGCCTGCTCGGTCGGCGCGCCGGCGGCAACAAGGAGATCATCGTCATCACCGATGGCGAGCCGACCGCCCACATCAGCAACGGCCAGGTCGAGTTCGCCTATCCCCCCACCCTCAGGACGGTGCAGTCGACGCTCCGCGAGGTGGGCCGCTGCACGCGCGAGGGGATCGTCATCAACACCTTCATGCTCGAGCGCTCGCGCTACCTGTCGGAGTTCGTCGACCTGATGAGCCGCATCAACCGCGGCCGCGCCTTCTACGTCGAGCCGGAGCACCTGGGCGAGTACGTCCTCGTCGACTACGTCAGCCGCCGCACCAAGCGCGTCGCCTGAGCGCCGTTGAGCCGCCCGCTGAAGGTCGGGGTTCAGCTCCCCGAGGTCGAGCGCCTGGTGCGCTGGACGGAGTACGCGGCGATGGCCCGGACCGCGGTGGAACTCGGCCTCGACTCGCTGTGGATCGGTGACCACCTGCTCTACCGCGGTGACGGGCGACCGCCGCGCGGCCCGTGGGAGGCGTGGTCGACCCTCGCCGCCCTCGCCGCGGTCACCGAGCGGGTCCAGATCGGGCCGCTGGTCGCGGCGACCAGCTTCCACAACCCCGCCATGCTCGCCAAGAAGGCGGCGACGGTCGACGAGATCAGCGGCGGACGCCTGATCCTCGGGCTCGGGGCCGGATGGAACGAGACCGAGTACCGCGCCTACGGCTTTCCGTTCGACCGCCGCGTCGGCCGCTTCGAGGAGGCGTTCACGATCATCCGCACGCTGCTCGGCGAGGGGCGCTGCGACTTCGCCGGTACGTTCTACCGGCTCGAGGACTGCGAGCTCCTGCCCCGCGGTCCGCGGCCCGCCGGGCCGCCGCTGATGGTCGGCTCGATGGGCGAGCGGATGCTCCGGATCACCCTCCCGCACGTCGCGGCCTGGAACGCATGGTTCACCTGGTTCGGCAACGCGCCGCAGGGCTACCGCTCACTGCGCGAACGGGTGGATGCCGCGTGCCGCGACGTGGGGCGGGATCCGGCCACGCTGGAGCGGACGGTGGCGCTCTTCGTCGCCTTCCCGGGCGCCGTAGGGCGCCAGCTCGGCGACCTGTCGGGTCCCGATGCGGCGCCGATCCCGGGCGACCCGGACGCGATCGCCGCCGGCCTCGCCGCCTTCGCCGCGGAGGGCGTCGCGCACGTGCAGCTGGTGCTCGACCCGATCACGATCCGGACGATCGAGGCGCTTGCGCCCGCGCTGGCCCTGCTCGACGGCTGAGGCTACCATCGGCCGCCGTGGACAACCCGCTGCCCGACCTTCCCATCGGCGGCTTCGATGGGTTCATGGCGAAGCCGATCACGAACAGCGGCGGCGAGGACGGCGTGCTCGTCGTCGACCATCACGAGCAGCCCCAGCTGCTGCTCGCCACCCGTCGCGACGACGACCGCCTCGACGCGCTGGTCGTCGGAGAGCTCGTGCTGGTCCGGCCGGGGGACCCCACCGCGCTGGCCGGCTGGCTCGGGCGAGGGACCGGCAGACCGGTCGCAGCGCCCGCGGCGTGGGCCGGCTGGGTCGGCTTCGGCCTTCTGCTGCTGATCCTGGCCTGCACCGTGGTCGGCGCGCTGACGGTCGCCGGCTGGCTCGTCGCCGCCCTGCGTGGCTGAGCGCGGCGCCGATCCGCGGGGCCGGGTCGCGCCGCCGCGGAGCGGGCTGATCGCGATGCGGATCGGCGTCGAGTTCGGCCCGCCCGCCGAGTTCGCCAACGCCATGGAGCGGGCCCTCGCGCGGGGCGGGGAGCGCGGGGCGACGATCGTCGCGGCGCTCGACCGCGGCGACCTGGCCATCCACATCCCGCGCGAGGATGGACCGTCGTGGAACTGCGTCCCGCTGATCCACTTCCATCGCGGGCGGCAGCCGCGCGCCGACGACTGGGCCGCCGCGAACGCCATCCTCGAGAAGCTCGAGCGCTACCGCTGATGCGGGTCTACGTCAGCGTCGACATGGAGGGCCTCGCCGGCGTCGCGCATCCGCTCCAGACGTACCACGACGCGGCACATCCGGATCGCACCGACTACGACCGGAGCCGGGCCCTCATGGCCGGGGAGGCCAACGCCGCGATCGACGCGGCGCTGGACGCCGGGGCGACGGACGTGGCCGTGAACGACAGCCACTGGCAGATGCGGAACCTGCGCGCGGAGGACCTGCGGCCCGCCGCGCGGCTCGTGGTCGGCGACCACCCGTTCAGCATGACGCAGGGGATCGGCGGCACGCAGCGGTACGACGCTGCGATCTTCATCGGCTACCACGCTGGCGCGGGGCACCCGAGTGGGGTGATCGCCCACACCTACGCCTCGTCGGTCGTGATGGAGGTCCGGGTGAACGGGGTGGCCCACAACGAGGCCGGGCTCAACGCCCTGCGACTCGGCGCGCACGGCACGCCGGTCGCCCTCGTGGCGGGCGACGACGCGCTGGCCGGAGAGGTCGGCGCGCTGCTGCCCTGGGCCGAACGGGTGGTCGTCAAGCGCGCCCTCGGCGGCCACCTCGCCGAGTCGCTCAGCCCCGAGCGCGCCCGGCAGGAGATCCGCGACGGCGTCGGGCGGGCGCTCTCGCGGCTCGACACGATGGGGCTCCACGTGCTCGAGCCGCCGCTGCGGCTGGAGATCGACACGCGGCTGCCGGTCATGGCCGACTACGCCTGCGTCGCCCCGGGGGTGGAGCGGACCGGCCCGCGCACGATCGCCGTCGAGTGCAGCGACGCCGAGACGCTCTACCGCTGGCTCCTCACCCTCGTCCGCCTCGCGGGCGTCCCCACGGTGTGACGGCGCCCTTCGAGCGGGCGGCGCTCGGCGCCCGCGACGGCGGACCGATGACCGACGAGGACCGACGCCGGATGCGGGCCATGATGGGCCGCTTCGCGACCGGGGTCAGCGTCGTGGCGGCCCGCCACGGCCCGCTGCTGGCCGGGATGACCGCCAACGCGATCGCCTCCATCAGCGTCGACCCACCGCTGATGATGGCGTCGGTGGGGCACCGAAGCGAGACGCACGGGGCCATCATCGGCAGCCACGCCTTCGCGATCAGCGTCCTGGCCGCGGACCAGCAGGGGCTGGCGGAGTGCTTCGCGCAGCCCACCACCGCCGAGAAGCTGAAGCGCTTCTGCGACGCCCCGTGGCACGAGGCCGAGACCGGCTCGCCGATCCTGGAGGGCGCGATCGCCTACTTCGACTGCCGCATCGCCGCGCGGCACCCCGGCGGCGACCACACGATCTTCATCGGCGAGATCGTGGCGGCCGGATATCGCGACGACGCCGGCCCGCTCCTGTGGTTCGGGTCGCGCTACCGGCGTCTCGCTCCCGACGGGGATGGCGGATGACCGACAGTGTGGGGCCGGCGCCCGGCGCGCTCCCGGCCTGGGAGCGGCTGATGGCGCCGCCCGGCCGCCGGCTGCGCGTCGGAGCGCTCCGGGAGGTCGCGCTCGATGTCGCGGTCGTCCGCGATGGCCGGCTCTCGGACGTCGAGGGCGTGGTCGTGTTCGACGCGTGGCGGACCGGCGAGGGCCGGCTCGCGCTGCGCGCGGCGCGCCTCGATGGCGCCACGGCGACGCCGTACCGGGTCTCCGCTCGCGAGCTGCGGATCGAGCCGCCATCGGACGGCCAGCTGGAGCGGCTGCTCGGGATGGCGGCGCCTGCTCCGCCCGGCGGGGAGCTGGAGCGGCTCGCCTGCGCGTGCGTCGGCGTCAGCGCCGACGCGGTCTACCGCGCCCTGGCGGCGGGATGGCTCACCGTGGACGCGCTCAGGCGGGCGACGAAGGTCGGCTTCGGTGCCTGCCAGGGGCGACGGTGCATCCCGTGGCTCGCGGCGCGCGTCGAGCTGGATCCGGCCGATCTGCTGGCGGCTGTCACGCCGCGCCCGCCGCTTGTCCCGGTGCCGGCGTCGATCCTGGCGGCCTTCGGCGAGCCGCTTCCCGGCGTGGCGAGCGGGCCGGCGGCCTAGGGGCGGGTCGCCTCTGGCGCGTCGGCGAGCGGCGTCTCGATGTCCGCCCCGGTGCCCGAGTCGGGCGGCAGCGTCTCCTCGATCGCCGCCACGAAGTCGCGGAAGTCGAACGGCTTGCGCACCACCGGCGCGAGGTCCTCGAGCCGATCGGCCTGCTCCTCGGTGACCGCGGTCAGGAACATGATCGGGATGTCGCGGTACTCCTCGCGCTCGCGCAGCGAGCGGACGACCGTCGCCCCGTCCTCGTCGGGGAGCATCTGGTCGAGGACCAGCAGCTCGGGGCGCTCCTGGCCGTTGACGAGCTCGATGTACAGCTCCTCGGCATTGGCGAAGCCGCGCGTCTCGTAGCCGAGCTCGGTCAGCACGGCGATCACAGCGGCGCGTATCAGTGGCTCGTCGTCGACGACCCAGATCGATCGGTTCATCTGCCTTCACAACCTCGCTAGCCGGCGGCTCCCCGAGCCGGTCGCTCAGGCGCCGGCCGCGGCCAGCGCCTGACGGATGGTCTCCACCGCCACGTCGACCTCGTCGTCGGTCGTGACGAGCGGCGCGATGACCCGGACGACCTGTCCCCAGGTCCCCGCGGTCAGCAGCAGCAGATGCCGCGCCAGCGCCTCCGCCAGGATCGATCGGGCCAGGTCCGCCCGTGGGGCCAGTGTACCCGGGTCCGCCAATTCGAGCCCGATCATCAGCCCGCGACCGCGGACCTCGGCGACGTGCGGGTGCTCGGCGGCCAACGCGCGGAGAGCGTCGAGCAGGCGCTCCCCCTGCCGCGCAGCGTTGGCGAGCAGTCCCTCTGCATCGATGACGTCGAGCGTCGCCAGCGCCGCCGCGCAGGCCACCGCGTTGCCGCCGTACGTGCCGCCGTGCGCGCCGGGCGCCCAGGCCGCGAGGAGCTCCCGCGGGGCGAGGATCCCGGACAGCGGCAGCCCCGAAGCGATCCCCTTGCCCATGACGACGATGTCGGGACGCACCGGCGTCCAGTCGGTCGCGAAGAACCGGCCGGTCCGACCGAAGCCGGTCTGCACCTCGTCGACGACGAGCAGGATGCCGTGGCGATCGGCGACCGCCCGCAGCGCGGGCAGGAAGCCGTCGGGGGGCACGACGTAGCCGCCCTCGCCGAGGATCGGCTCGACCACGATGCACGCCACGTCCTCGGGGTAGACGGTCGTGGCGAACAGCTCGTCGAGCTGCGCCAGGCTGAAGGCCAGCGCGGCCTCCGGGTCGCGGCCGGTCGGGTTGCGCAGCGGGTACGGGAACGGCACGTGGTAGACGCCCGGGAGGAGCGGCTCGTAGTGGCCGCGGTACTTCACGGCGCTGGTGGTCAGCGTCATGGTGCCGTGGGTTCGACCATGGAAGCCGCCCCGGAAGGCGACGGCGGCGGGGCGTCGGGTGGCGACCTTGGCGAGCTTCACCGCCGCCTCGATCGCCTCCGCCCCGGAGTTCGAGAGGAACAGCCCCCGCTCGTCGTCCGCGGCGTTCGGGAAGCGCCGCGGCAGGCGCTGGTGGAGGAGCAGCCCGGCCGGGTGGTGGACCACGTTCTGCTGTGCGTGGATCACGCGGGCCGCCTGTTCCGCGATCGCGGCCACGACCCGCGGGTGGGCGTGGCCGGTGTTCGTCACCGCGATCCCGCAGGTGTAGTCGAGGTAGCGCTCGCCGTCGGCGGTCACGAGCCACGAGCCCTCGCCGCGCTCCACCACGAGGTCGGTGTAACGCGCCCAGACCGGCGCCACGCCCCGGCGCAGCGCGTCCCAGTCGGCGGAGGCCGTCGACGTCGGCGGCGTCTCGGTCTCGGTCATGTCGGCTGTCTCCTCGCTCCGCTCGTCAGGCGTCGGCCGGCCGGGCGCGGAGCTCCCGGCGACCGATCCAGATCTGGACCGCGATGAACACGAAGGCGAGCAGGAAGATCAGCGTGCCGAGCACGTTGACCTCGGGCGGCACCCCGATTCGGCTCACGCCGAAGACCCACAGCGGGAAGGTCACCGTCCGGCCGGCGACGAACGAGGTGATCACGTAGTCGTCGATCGACAGGGCGAAGGCAAGCAGCGCCGCCGCCAGGATCCCGGGGAAGATGAGCGGCAAGGTGACCTTGCGGAAGGTGACCCACTCGCTCGCGCCCAGGTCCATCGCCGCCTCCTCCAGCCTTCGGTCGAACCCGGAGAGCCGCGCCCGCACCGTCACGACCACGTAGCTGATGTTGAACATGACGTGCGCGATGGCGATGGTGGTGATGTCGCGCTGCACGCCGAGCGAGACCCACATCGACAGCAGCGACGCGCCGAGGATGATCTCCGGCGTCGCCATCGGCAGGAAGATGAGGAGGTTGAGGGTCCCCCGGGCCCGGAACTCGTAGCGCACCAGCGCCATGGCGATGAGCGTGCCGAGGGCGGTGGCGAGCAGGGTCGACACGAGTGCCACGACGACGCTGTTGAGCATCGGGCCGGTGATGTCCGGGCGTCGCCAGACGTCGACGTAGTTCTCGAGCGTGAAGCCCTGCCAGGTGATGTTCTGGCGGCCGCCGGGGTCGTTGAAGCTGAACGCGATCATGACCACGATCGGCAGGAACAGGTAGGCCACCGCCAGCGCGGTGTAGCCGGGCAGGAGGAGCGCCGCGGCACGCCGGCCGATCGGGCGGCGACGCTCGGGGACGGGCGCGGCCAGCTCGCGTCCGACCGGGATGGCGGGGGCGGTCATCCGCGTTCCGGCGTGTCAGCCCTGCGTCAGCCGCTCGCCGCCCGCGGCGCGGGCGTACACAGCGACCATGACCAGCACCGCCGCCATGAGCACGAAGCCGAGCGCAGCCGCCTGCGGATAGTCGTTGTTCTGCAGGAAGAGGCGCTGGATGACGTTACCGATCATGGTGGTGTCGCGGCTGCCGAGGATCTCCGCGTTGATGAAGTCGCCCACGGCGGGGATGAAGGTGAGCAGCGAGCCGGCGAAGACGCCGGGCATCGACAGCGGCAGCGTCACGCGCAGGAACGCCTGCGTCCGGGAGGCGTACAGGTCGGTCGCCGCCTCGACCAGCCGCACGTCCACCTTCTCGAGCGCGACGTACACGGGCAGCACCATGAAGGGCAGGAAGTTGTAGGTGAGCCCGCCGATGACCGCGACGGGCGTCGCGATCAGCCGGAACCCCTCCTCGAGCAGCCCCCAGTCCTTGAGCGAGCCCAGCACGAACCCGTTGTCGGCCAGGATCAGCTTCCACGACAGCGTCCGGATCAGGAAGCTGGTGAAGAACGGCAGGATCACGAGCAGCAGCAGCAGGCTCTTATGGCGGCCGCCACGGAAGGCGATGGTGTAGGCCATCGGGTAGCCGATGGCGAGCGTCAGCGCGGTCACTGCCAGCGCATAGCCGATCGTGCGCAGGAACTGCGGCGCCCACCGCCCGAGCGCCTCGGGGTAGATGCCGACGTTCCCTGTCAGGCGGTAGCCGGTCGACAGGGAGCCCTCCATCAGGCTCACCGAGCCCATCACCAGCATCGGCACGGCGAAGAAGGCGAGCAGCCACAGCCCGCCCGGCAGCAGGAAGAGGTAGGGGACCGCCCAGCGGAGGCGATGCGGCATCAGCGCGGGCCGGCTAGCCCTGGACCACCTCGTTGAAGAGCTCGTTCCACTCGCGCTCCTCGTCCTCGCTGAGCCGGCGATAGGTGTGCACGTTCTCGAGCGTCTCGTTCGTCGGGAAGGCGGTTTCGGCGATCACCTCCAGCTGACCCGCCCACTCGGCGTCGCCCTCCTCCTGCGCGGTCGCCGCGTCCTCGCGCACCCGCTCGGCGACGCCCTGCACCGGGCTGAAGTAGCCGATGTACTCGGTCAGCGCCACGGCGTTGTCGAGCTCGTACCAGAAGTTCATCAGCAGGTGCGCGTCGAGCGGATGCTCGGCGCGCCTCGGGATGGCCATGTTGTCGCTCCACAGCACGCCGCCGTCCTCGGGCACCACGAATTCGACGTCAGCGTTGTCGTAGAGCTTCATCTGGCTCACGTCGCCCGACCAGGCGATCGTCAGGGCCAGGTTGCCGTTCGCCAGCTCGTCGTAGTACTCGTTGCCATAGAAGTTGCGGAACTGCCCGCTGCGCGCCGGCTCCAGCAGCTTGTCGCGCGCCCGCCGCGCGTCCTCGACCGTCGCGTTCGCCGGTTCGATTCCCAGCGAGAGCAGCGCGAGGCTCATCGTGTCGCGCATCTCGCTGAACATCCCGACCCGACCCGCGAAGGCCGGGTCGAGCAGGTCGTCGAACCTCGTGATCTCGCGGCCCGTGAGGGTCGGGTTGTAGCCGATGCCGGTGATCCCCGACTGCCACGTGACGCTGTAGCGGTTGCCGGGGTCGAACCACGGATCGCGATACAGGTCCTGCACGTTCGCCGCGAAGCTCGGGAGCCGCGAGTGGTCGAGCGCCTCCAGGAAGCCGAGCCGGATCATCCGCTCGATCATCCAGTCGGTGAGCACCACGACGTCCCACTGCGTCGGGTTGCCGGCCGACAGGTCGGGCTGGATCGTCCCGAAGAACTCCTCGTTGTCGTTGATCGCCTCGGTGTAGTTCACCTCGATCCCGGTCTCGTCGGTGAACTTGAGGATGGTCGGGTACTCCCCGGTCTCCTCGTCGATGTCGATGTACGCCGGCCAGTTCGCCCAGTTGAGCGTGCCGGCCGGCTCGGACGGCAGCGCGACCGGCGTCGCCGACGCCGGCGTCGCGGAGGCGCCGGGACCGATGCCGCAGGCGGCGAGGATCGACGGCAACGAGAGCGCCGTGCCGACGACGACCGTGCCACGCCCGGCGTCGCGCAGGAACGAGCGCCGGCTCAGCCGTCGCCGCGGGTCGAAGGCGCGAGCGATGGCCACGTCGATCGGGCGCCGCGGGGTGTGGTCAGCCATGGACGTCTCCTCCTGCCTCTCCTGCCTGGTCTTCCGGCGCAGGCGCGCCGATGATGAAGGTGTGCTGCGGTCGCCAGCTGACGCGGACGCGCTGTCCACCGGCGAGCAGCGGCCGGACGCCGCTCGTCTCGAGGTTCTGGGCGTACACGGTGAGGCGTCGCCCGTCGCCGGTCTCGACCAGATACTGCGTGCTGACGCCGACGTAGCTCGCGTCCAGGATCGTCCCGTCGACGGCGTTGAGCGCGCCGTTCGTGCCGGCGGACGCTGACGCCCCCGCCGCCTCGACGGCGGCGACGCGCAGCTTCTCGGGCCGTATGCCGAGCCTCACTCGCGATCGGCTCGCGGCGTCCGACGCCGGCGCGCGGACCGTCGTGCCATCTGGCAGCCGCACCGTCAGCTGGCCGTTGTCCCTGCCGATCACGTCGCCGTCGAGCAGGTTACTGACGCCGAGGAAGCCCGCCACGAACTCGGTGGCCGGACGCTCATAGAGCGTCTCCGGCGGGCCCAGCTGCTCCAGCCGCCCGGCCCGCATCACCGCGATGCGGTCGGACATGGTCATCGCCTCCTCCTGGTCGTGCGTGACGTAGATGAAGGTGATGCCGATCTCGGTCTGGATCGCCTTGAGCTCGAGCTGCATCTGCTTGCGCAGCTTGAGGTCGAGCGCGCCGAGCGGCTCGTCGAGGAGCAGCACGCGCGGGCGGTTGATGAGCGCCCGGGCCAGGGCGACGCGCTGCTGCTGGCCGCCCGAGAGCTGGCTCGGGCGCCGGCTGCCGTAGCCGGGCAGCTCCACCAGCTCGAGCAGCGCGGCCACCTGTGACCGGATCTCGCGCTCCGGCATGCCCCTCCGCCGCAGGCCGAAGGCGACGTTGTCGAACACGGACAGGTGCGGGAACAGGGCGTAGTTCTGGAAGACGGTGTTGACGTCGCGCCGGTAGGGCGGCTGGTCGGTGACATCGGCGTCGCCGAGGAAGACCCGGCCGGCGGTCGCCTCCTCGAAGCCCCCGATCATGCGCAGCGTCGTGGTCTTGCCGCAGCCCGACGGGCCGAGGAGGCTGAAGAACTCACCGCGCTCGACACCCAGGCTCAGGTCGTCGACCGCCACCACGTCGCCGAAGCGCTTCGTGACACGGTCGAGCCGGACGTCGATCTCGGGCACCCTCTCCCACCGTCGATGGCGGCCGATGGCCCGGCGGGCCGTGGCGCCGGGTGCCGAGTATCGGGCGCTCCGCGCGGCAATGTCAACGCGTTCGGTTGCGTCCGGGCACCTGCGCCGCGGTTTCAGTGGACGGAATGCCGCCCGGCAGCGCATTCCGTGGAATCGGGCTCGGAGAACGGCGCTGAAGCGCCTTTCGGTGGCGGTCGCGCGCGTGCGACGCGTGCAACTTCGCGGCGCCGCCGCGCGTCTACAGGCTGGAGCAGGCAAGCGACCCCGAGGAACCACGCGTCATGGCAAAGCTGAACCACCAGAAGCGCCAGCGGCCCCGTCCGCCCATCTCCCGCCGGCGCCGCGCCGCGCAGCAGCGGGCGGCCGAGCAGCGCGTCCGACGCGAGCTGGAGCGCTGGCGTCGCGGCTGATCTCTCCCGGACCCGATCTCACGACCCGGCCGAGCTGTGCGGCCGGGTCGTCTCCTTCTCCACAGGAGCGGTCCGCTCGCCGCGGGACGACCGGCCGGAGACGATTTCCCGCGTCTGAGTCGGGGGCTCCGACGCGACGCCCCGCGTGATCAGCCGCGGCGCTACGCGAGCGGAGAGCCAGCCGCCTCCTGCTAGACTCCGCCGGCCCATGGACTTCGCCCTCTCGCCGCAGCACGAGGAGATCCGGCGCACCGTCCGCGACTTCGCCGAGGGCCGCATCGCGCCGGTCGCCGACGAGATGGAGCGGAAGGGCGAGTTCCCGCACGAGATCATCCGCGAGGCGGCGGGCCTCGGCCTCCTCGGCGTTCCGTATCCGGAGGAGATCGGGGGGACGGGCCTCGACAGCCTCGCGTACGCGATCACCGTCGAGGAACTGTCGCGGGTCAGCGGCAGCGTCGGGATCATCGTCAGCGCCCACACCAGCCTGGGCTGCAACCCGATCTGGCTCGCCGGCACCGATGAGCAGAAGGAGCGGTATCTGCGCCCGCTGGCGAGCGGGCAGAAGCTGGGTGCGTACGGGCTGACCGAGCCCGGCGCGGGATCGGACTCGAGGGGCACCCGCACCCGGGCGCATCGCGAGGGCGATTGCTGGGTGCTCAACGGGGGCAAGCGCTTCATCACCAACGCCGGCGTGGCGCAGACGTACATCGTGACCGCGGTCACGGAGAAGGGAGAGGCGAGCGGGCGCATCAGCGCGTTCATCGTGGAGGCCGGGACGCCGGGGTTCAGCATCGGGCGGATGGAGGAGAAGATGGGCCTCCACGCCAGCAACACCGGAGAGCTGCTGTTCGACGACTGCCGC
>DATADA010000159.1:0-1889 GCA_036258775.1 Candidatus Limnocylindria bacterium
GCCGGGACGTACACCGGGCTGACCGTGAACGCCATCAACCTGTGGATGAACCCGTGGAGCGGCCTCGCCGACGCCGAGCTGCACTGGGGCGACGACACGCTGCCGGCGGCCGTGTCGCTCTTCGGCTCGGAGCTGCTCCGCTTCCCGTTCACGTGGCAGCACGTCGGCCTGGCGCTGTTCGTCGGCTTCGCGCTGCTCGCCCTGTGGCAGGTCGCCCGCCGCGACGACGCGCTCGGCCTGCTGGTGGCGGCGACGCTGCTGGCGGTGGCGTTCTTCGTCGTCCCGACCAGGGTGCACGAGCGCTACCTCTTCCCGGCGCTGGCCCTGGCCGCTCCCCTCGCGCTGCGGCGGCCATCCTGGGGCGTGCTGTACGGGGTGCTCAGCGCCTCGCTCTTCCTGAACGTCTACTACGTGTACACCGCCGACTGGTCCTTCGTGCGCGATCGAGTCCTCAACCCGGGTGCCGACGGCGCACCGATGCCGCGCGACCCGCTCCTCGACGCGACCGTCCTCTCGCCCGTCGGCGTCTATCTGCTCGCGGCCGCGGCCGTCGCGGCGCTCGGCTGGGTCGCGTGGCGGTCCCTGCGTCTCGGCCTCGCCGGCGAGCCGCGGCCAGGAGTGGCGCCGCCGACCCCGGCCGTCGCGATGGCGTCCGAGGTGCCCGCCGATGCGGTACGCCACGCCGACCGCGCCGACTGGGTGCCGCGCCAGGCCGCGCCTGCCGCCTCCGGTCCCGCCCTGTCGCTGCCCGCGTGGATCGACCGCCTCCGCCCCGCATCCGCCGTCAGCGCGGCCAGGCCGCGCAGGCTCGACCGGATCGACGTGCTGCTGATCGCCGCGCTCGTCGCGGCCGCCCTCCTCTTCCGGCTCTGGCGGCTGGACCAGCCGCGGGGGATGCACTTCGACGAGGTCTACCACGCCCGGTCGGCGGTCGAGTGGCTCGCGAACTGGCAGCACGGCTGGCGTCGCGACGTCTACGAGTGGACGCACCCGATGCTGGCCAAGTACCTCATCGCCGGCGGCATCGTCCTCGCCGATCCGAACCGGATCGTGGATCGCGCGCCCCTCGATGCCCCGGCGCCGGCGCTCGCCGTCGCGCCGCGCCGCAGCTCCGTTGGGCACCACCAATCGGTCGCCTTCCTCACCGGCGGCAGCGAGATCGTGGCTCGCGACGCGGCGAGCGGCGACGAGCTGGCGCGTTGGCACGCCGGGGGCGCCGTGGCCGCGCTCGCGTATGACGAGGAGGCGACGCGCCTGCTGGTCGGGCTGGCCTCGTCCGGAGCGGTCGAGACGTACGACCTGCGAGCGTTCCTGGCCTCGACCGGTCCCCGGGCGCCGCCGCCGCGTGCGGCGCCGATCGAGACCGAGCTCGCCGCGGTGCGGCAGATCGCGCTGGCGCCGGCTGCCACGGTCATCGCCTTCGCCGACGGCGACGGGATCAGCGTCCACGAGCGCGCGACCGGCGCCCCGCTCGCGTCCGCCGAGCGGTCGGTCGGCGGGCTGGCGCTGGTGCCGGACCCGGAGGACGCGCGGCTGGCGGTGACCGAACCCGCATCCGGCTCGGTCCTCCTGCTCGACACCGGGACGCTCGAGCCGACCGACCGCGGCACCCTCGCCGTCGACGCGGAGGTGCTGGGGCCGCTCGTCGCACGCGGCGAGGGCGACGACCGCCAGCTTTTCGCGCTGACCGGGCCCCTGCCGGAGACCGCCGGACACCCGGCGAGCCGCGGCGGGATGGCGGTGATCGACGCCGATGCGGAGCAGGTGGTCGACCTCGTGCCGCTCCCCGGTGAGGCGCGGCGCGTCGCGTGGGAGCCGGTCGCGAACATCGTCTACGTGGCGGGGACCACGGGTGACGGGCCGGTGCTCTGGGCGGTCGACCCGCACAT
>DATADA010000160.1:0-2243 GCA_036258775.1 Candidatus Limnocylindria bacterium
CCACCCGACTCCCCGCCGGGGCAGCGGGTGGCGAACGGATCCGCCTCCCACGCCGCTCGGAGCTCCGGGTCGCGCTCCCGACACTCGGCGGCGGTCAGCCCCTCCCAGGCGCCGTAGTCGATCTCGAGGAGGGCGGGGTCGCTCTCGAGCGGCGGGCGCTCCCGGGGGAGTGCCGTGGTGAGCGCATCTGCCGTCTGCCGGCAGCGCAGGGCCGGGCTGCTCACCACGCGCAGCGAATCGTGAGGCAGCTCGGAGAGCTCCTGGGCGATCGCCTGACCGATGCGCTGCGCGAGTCGGACGCCGTCCGGCGTCAGCGGCGGATCGCTCCCCTGGCCGAGGTTGCGGCCCGACTCGCTGGCCGCGGTGGTGGCGTGGCGGACCACGAAGAGGCTGCCCATCGAGCCTCGAGTCTAGGTGCGGCCCGGACTCCATGGCGAATCCGCTTCGCTATGCTGTGCGCCGCCCTTTCGACCCCGCGACGGAGCGCCCTGCTTGACGCATCAGCCCGACGAGAGCGCACCGGCCGCGCCGCCCTCCTCCCGCCGGGTCTTCGGCTGCGCCTTCGAGATCGTCGAGACGCTCGTCCTCACCCTCGTCATCTACCTGGTCATCCACAACTTCGTCGCACAGCCCTTCGAGGTCGAGCAGACCTCCATGCTGCCGACGATCGCGCCGAACGAGTACGTCCTGATCGACAAGCTCTCGCCGCGCTGGGCCGACTACGAGCGCGGCGACGTGGTCGTCTTCAGCCCGCCGGCGGGCGAGCAAGGCGGCGTGCCGTTCATCAAGCGTGTCATCGGCCTCCCCGGTGAGACGGTCAGCCTTCGCAACGGACGCGTCTTCGTGACGACCTCCGACGGCCGCACCACGGAACTGGCCGAGCCGTACATCGCGGAGCGCCCCGACGGGACGCCCGTCGAGACGATCCCGCGCGACGCCCCGGGCACCGAGGAGTGGGCGATGGAGGAAGGCGAGTACTTCGTGCTCGGCGACAACCGCGTCCAGAGCCAGGACTCGCGCGTCTTCGGGCCGATCCCGCGCGACCTGATCGTGGGTCGCGCCTGGCTGCGCTACTTCCCGCTCGACCGGCTCGGGTTCATCGCGCACCCCGACTATCCGGGGCTGTCGCCGCAGGCCGAGGGTGCGGCGCTCCCGGACGCTCAGGGACGAGCCGGCTCCTCCGCCACGATCCACGGGTCGATCGCCCGATCGTACGAGACCAGAGCATCGGCCCCGAACCAGAGCTCGATCTCGGCCTCCGCCGTCGCGGGGGCATCCGAGGCGTGGATCAGGTTCCGGAGCCCGCTGATGCCGAGGTCGCCGCGGATGGTTCCCGGCTCGGCCTCGTTCGGCATCGTCTTGCCGACCAGCCGGCGGACGACCGCGATCGCGTCGGGGCCCTCCAGCGCGAGGGCGGCCACCGGCCCCGAGGTGATGAACTCGACCAGCCCGGCGTAGAAATGCTTCCCGGCGTGCACCGCGTAGTGCCGCTCCGCCATGTCGCGCGGCACCCACAGCAACCGCAGCCCGACCACCTTGAGGCCCTTGCGCTCGAAGCGCGCGGTGATGTCGCCGATGAGCCCCCGCTGCACGCCGTCGGGCTTGACGAGGACGAGCGTTCGTTCCATGGCCAGGGCGCACTCTCCAGCGGCGAGGACCGATTCGGCGGCTCAGGCTCCGGCGGCGCGGTCGTAGGTGGCATCGGCGTCGGCCGGCCGGCCGGCGGCCCGGAGCAGGTCGCCGTACAGTAGCAGACGCTCGCCGCCGGGCTGGTCCCCGAGCGTCGGCTCCATCAGGGCGACGCCTTCCGCCGCGATCGCGGGATCCAGCCGCACGCCGACCGACAGCTCGCGGTCACCGCGGACCGCGTCGCCGCCGGAGTACGCGTGGCGGGCTGCCTCGAGCCGGGCGCGCGCCGCCGCGACCCGATCGCCGCGCGGCGGTGCATCCGGTCGACCCTCGCTCGCGTCCGCCGGCTCGGCCATCGGCGACGCGAACGCGCCGGGCGCCGACGGGCGGCCGGGAGCTGGTCGCAGGACGGGCGGCACGGGCCACGTCAGCCGGCTCGCCATCCCACCTCGCAAGCGCCAGGCACCGTCCGCACCGAGCGCCGAGACGACCGCCTCGGCCAGCCCCTGCGCACCCGCCACATCCCCGGCCGCGGCCAGCGCCTCGGCGCGGATGAGCTGCGCGATCGGCCGCCGACGCTGCGGACTGGCCGGCGCGACCGCGTCCAGCACGGC
>DATADA010000161.1:0-5234 GCA_036258775.1 Candidatus Limnocylindria bacterium
GGATGGCCAGCCACCAGACGAGGTGCGTCGAGAGCGCGACGGAGAGCACCACCGCCAGGCCGATGCGCGATGGCGCGTCGAGCGGCGGGCGTGCCCAGCGAAGCAGGAGAAGGCCGGGGACCAGGTAGAAGAGCGGCCACACCACCGCGGTGGCCAGGACCGGGACGAGCCACGCCGCGGTGAGACCGGCCAGGAGCGTGAGGCCGAGCCCGATGGCGACCGGCCGCCCTCCGGCCAGGATCAGACGGCCGACGCCACGCATCGGCCGCCGATGATAGCGCCGCGTCGGCGACGCCCTAGACTCGCCGCCTGATGCCGGCCCGCCCGCTGCTCGCCGCCACGCTCTGCGCGCTGGGGCTCCTGGTGCTGCTCGCCGGCGTGCTGACCGGAGCTTCCCAGCCGATCGACGAGCTGCTCATGACCGCCGCGTTCGCCGATTCGGTTCGCGGGCCGCTGTCCTTCCTGCGACCGCTCACCGAGCTCGGTTCGACCGGCGTCGTGACCGTGATCGCCGTCGCGATGCTGCCGGTCGGGTTCGCCGTGCGCCGGATCGTCCAGGGAGCGGCCGCCGGGCTGACGATCGCGCTGGCGTCCGTGGCGAACACGCTCGTGAAGCTTTCGGTGGCGCGCGAACGTCCGGACCTCGTCGAGCCGGTCGTCGCGGCTGGCGGCTACAGCTTCCCGTCCGGCCACGCCGCGCTCTCGATGGTGGCCTACGGGATCGTGGGCGTGCTGATCGCTCGGACCAGCCTGCCGGCCGCCGTCCGCGTCGTGACGATCGCCGTGCTCGCCATCGTCGTCCTCGGGGTCGGCGTGTCGAGGGTCTACCTCGGGGTGCACTACCCGACCGACGTGGCGGCCGGGTGGGCCGCCGGGGGCATCGTGGTGGCGGGCTTCGCCTGGTGGACCGCGCGGGCCGCGCGCGCGGAGGCGGCCGCCGAGGTTCTCGAGGAGGA
The DNA here is from genome assembly GCA_036258775.1 of Candidatus Limnocylindria bacterium. GTDB lineage: Bacteria > Chloroflexota > Limnocylindria > QHBO01 > QHBO01 > DATADA01. The sequence goes on from DATADA010000161.1 coordinate 957, forward strand.
CGCGCGCGGCTCCCCGCCGGAGCACGAGCCGAGCGGAGCCGGTCAGCCGCGCTGACGGATCGGCTCAGTCCCGCGGCGTCGCCTGGACGAGTGGCCCGACCGGCTGACGCGGGTCCAGGAAGGCCACGATCCGCCGCACCTGCGCGACTCCCAGCACATCGTCGCGCGCGATGCGGGCCGCCAGGCGCTCAGGCTCCGGCTGGATCACCACGCCGGGCCGGCCCTCCTCGCCCCAGTCGAAGCCGGCTCCGCGCCAGGCTAGGAGCCCGGCGGCCACGATCGAGGGCAGGCCGGCGCGCTCGAGCACCAGGCCGAGCCGCCGCGCGGCGAGCCTGGCGTCGATGAGCGGCTGCGCGTCCCACGGCACCCAGGACTCGGTCGACGCAAGCCATCGGTACCAGTGGCCGGAGCGCCTCCGGAAGCGCCCGCGCACGTCGGTCAGGCTGATCGACCACGTGCCGCCCGGGCCGACCACGACGGCGTCGATCGGCTCGCCCCCGGCGGCGACGCCGCGCAGGTAGTGGAAGCGATCATCGAGGCCGTGGGCGAGCCCGGAGGCGAGCCGATCGGCGGGGGCGAGCACGGGAATGGTGAATCGGCGTCGGTTGGGCAGAGTGTGAACGATCACGGCAACTCGCTCATCTCGGGCTCAGGGCGACGGAGCCGAGTGTAGCCGCCGCGGGCCAGGGCGCACAGGGCCGTATCATCCGGGCCGTGGAGGGAAGGACCGATGTCGACGGGCGCGGCCTGGCGCTCGAATCGGCGGTGCGCACCCTGCTGGACGAGGTGGGCGAGGACGCGGGGCGCGATGGGCTGGTTGGGACGCCGGACCGCGTCCGCCGCATGTACGCCGAGCTTACGTCCGGCTATGACACCGATCCCGACGCGCTGCTCAACGGGGCGTGCTTCGAGGTCGCGTACGACGAGATGGTCGTCGTCCGGGACATCGAGTTCTACTCGCTGTGCGAGCACCACCTGCTCCCCTTCTACGGGGTCGCCCACGTCGGATACCTGCCGCGGGGGCGGGTGGTCGGACTGTCGAAGATCCCGCGCATCCTCGAGATGTACGCGCGGCGGCTGCAGGTGCAGGAGCGGATGACGCAGCAGGTCGCCGAGCTGCTGATGGAGAAGCTCGATCCGAAGGGGGTCGGTTGCGTCGTGGAGGCGGCGCACCTGTGCACGATGATGCGCGGCGTCCAGAAGCCCGGCACACGCATGGTGACTTCCGCCATGCTCGGCCGGTTCAGGCGGGACGCGAAGACGCGCTCCGAGTTCCTGGCGCTGATCGGGAAGCCGGGCGCCTGATGCCGTACGCCGAGGTCCTGTCCGACGCGGAGGTGGAGGTGGCCCTCGGGCGGCTGAGCGACTGGCGCCGGGCGGACGGCGTCATCGAGCGCACCGTAACGTCGCGGGGGTTCCGGAGGGCCATCGAGCTCGTGAACCGGGTCGCCGAGCTGGCGATCGCGGCGAACCACCATCCCGACATCTCGGTTCACGGCTACAGGCATGTGACCTTCAGGCTCACCACCCACGCGGCGGGCGGGATCACCCGGCGCGACGTCGATCTCGCGGCGCAGATCGATGCCGTGGCAGGGGACCTGGCGGGGCCGGCGGAGCGGTCGGAAAGGGCGGGGCGCGACTAGAATCGGCCGCGCATGAGCGTGGAGCAGCCGCCGGGCCAGGGGTCGGAACGCCCGATCCGCGTCCTCATCGCCAAGCCCGGCCTCGACGGCCACGACCGGGGCGCCAAGGTGCTCGCGCGCGGCCTCCGCGACGAGGGCTTCGAGGTCATCTACACCGGCCTGCGCCAGACGCCGGAGATGGTCGCCGATGCCGCGGAGCAGGAGGACGTCGACGTGGTCGGGCTGTCGATCCTCTCCGGAGCGCACATGGCACTCCTGCCGCGGGTCGTCGCGCTGCTCCGGGAGCGAGGCATGGACGACGTGCTCGTGTGCGCGGGCGGGATCATCCCGGACGCGGACATCGGCCCCCTGAAGCAGGCCGGCATCGACGAGGTCTTCGGGCCGGGGACGAGCATCGGGCAGATCGCGCGCTACTTCCGCGAGCACGTCCGCGCGCGCAGCTCCACGTGACGACCGGCGAGGCCGATGCCGGTCTCGCGCCGCTTCTCGCCGGCGCCCGCGACGGGCAACGGCGCCCGCTGGCGCGGCTGCTGACGGCGATCGAGAACGCGGACCCCGGCGTCCGCGAGCTGCTGCCGCAGCTCTTCCGCGCGTCGCGGGCAGCGCACCTGGTCGGAGTGACCGGGCCGCCCGGCAGCGGCAAGAGCACGCTGGCGAACGCCCTCATCGCCGAGTTCCGGCGCCGTGGCCGGCGCGTCGGCGTGATCGCCGTGGACCCGTCCTCGCCGTACACCGCGGGCGCGATCCTCGGCGATCGGATCCGGATGATGGACCATGCCGCCGACCGCGACGTCTTCGTCCGGTCGATGGCCAGCCGCGGGGAGCTTGGCGGCGTGTCGGCCACGACGTGGATAGCGGCCGCCGCCCTGGACGCCGCCGGCTACGACCCGATCCTGGTGGAGACGGTCGGCGCCGGCCAGTCCGAGGTCGAGGTGGCCCGGCTGGCGGAGACGACGGTCGTGGTCGAGGCTCCGGAGATGGGTGACGAGGTGCAGGCGATCAAGGCGGGGCTGCTCGAGGTCGCCGACGTCGTGGCGGTGAACAAGGGCGACCGTCCCGGGGCGACACAGGCCGCGCGGCAGCTCCGCGCGATGCTCTCGACCGCCGGCGGCCGAGTGCAGCGGCAGCCTCCGCGGATTCTGGTCACGACCGCGACGACCGGTGACGGCGTCGCCGCGCTGGCCGACGAGATCGAGCGGCAGCGGAGCGCTGCCAGGTCCCCGGAGCACGCCCGTCGCCGGGCCGAGAACCAGCTCGGTCGGGCGGTCGCTGACGAGGCGACCCGGCGTGCGCGACGGCACCCGGCCTGGGGCCAGACGCTCGAGGCCCTCGCCCGCCGGGACATCGACCCGCTGTCCGCGGCGGAGCGCCTGCTCGGCTGAGCGGGAACGCCGCGGACGGCTCGTGACGCGCAGCCGGCTCGTCGGCCGTGGCGGCACGGCGCTGCTAGGCTTCAGCGCGCCATGACCGTCGAGCGCGTCTACGTCCTCGGGGCCGGTCTGATGGGGCACGGCATCGCGCAGGTGAGCGCCGCCGCCGGGAAGCGGGTGACGCTCGCGGACCGCACCACCGAGCTCGCCGAGAAGGGCCGGGAGCGGATCGCCGGGAACCTGAGGCGACAGGTCGAGAGGGGGAAGCTCGAGCAGGCCGCCGCGGATGACCTGCTGGCGCGGGTCGAAACCGCGGACGGAACGGAGGCCGCCGCGGGCCACGACCTGGTGATCGAGGCCATCTTCGAGGACGAGCGGCTCAAGCGCGAGACGTGGCAGCGCGTCGTGGACGCGGCCGATCGGGGTGCGATCTTCGCCAGCAACACGAGCAGCATCAGCATCACGTCGCTCGCGACCGCCACCGACCGACCGGACCGATTCATCGGCCTCCACTTCTTCAGCCCGGTGCCGGTCATGAGGCTGGTCGAGATCATCCGCGGGCTGGAGACGAGCGACGAGACGTACGCCGCGGCACGTGCCTTCGGCGAGGAGCTCGGCAAGACCGTGATCGAGTCGAAGGACTATCCGGGCTTCATCGTCAACCGGATGCTGGCGCCGTTCATCAACGAGGCGGTCTTCGCCCTGATGGAGGGCACCGGCAGCGCGGAGCACATCGACACGGGCGCGCGGCTCGGCCTCAACCACCCGATGGGCCCGCTCGAGCTGTCCGACTTCATCGGCAACGACGTGATGCTCGGCGTGCTCGACGTGCTCTACGACGGCTTCCGCGACCCGAAGTTCCGGGCGGCGCCTCTGCTGCGCCAGATGGTGACCGCGGGGCATCTCGGCCGGAAGGCGGGGCGCGGCTTCTACCGCTACGACGCGGACGGGGACAGGGTGGAGCGATAAGCGTGGCGACCGCGGCCCGGCGCGCCGATCCCTTCGCGCTCGAGGAGGAGGAGCGGACGGTCCGCGACACCGTCCGCGATTTCGCGCGCGCGGAGCTGGCGCCGACGGTCGCCCGGCGCGACGAGGAGGAGCGGTACGACCGTGGCCTGTTCTCTCGGATGGCGGCGCTCGGCCTGGCCGGGCTGCCGTACCCCGAGGAGTACGGTGGCGCGGGTCTCAGCACCTTCGCCTGGACGCTCGCCGTCGAGGAGATCGCGGCCGCCGACATGGGCATGGCGGTGAGCCTGAGCGTCCAC
>DATADA010000162.1:0-1948 GCA_036258775.1 Candidatus Limnocylindria bacterium
CGGGCGAGCGCCTCCTCCTCCGGCCGGACCCGGGCGGTGACGTGGCCGACGAACTGCGCGACCCGATACATCGCTCGCCTCACGGCCCGAGCAGGAGGCGGGCCACCGTGCTTGCGAACCCGAACAGCAGCCCGAGCGGCCCGCCGCCGGGCGTCGTGGTCCCGATGAAGAACAGCACCAGCAGGACCGCCATGCCGAGCGGGGCGTACCGGTCGAGGGCGTTCGCCTGGCGCGGCGGCACGACTCCCCTCAGCGCGTTGAACCCGTCGAGCGGCGGGATCGGCAGCAGGTTGAAGAGGGCGAGCACGACGTTGTAGAAGACGGTCGAGCGCAGGACCTCGTCGACGAGCCCGCCGTCGAGGAGCCCACCGAGGGCGACGGCGCGGTACACGACGGCCGTCGCCGCCGCCAGGACGAGGTTGGCGATCGGCCCGGCCGCGGCCACGAACGTGCCGCCGATGCGCCCCGGCCGCAGCGCCCAGACGTTGACCAGGACCGGGCGCCCCCAGCCGAACCCGGCGAGGACGAAGAAGAGCGCCCCCATCGGGTCGATGTGCGCCATCGGGTTGAGGGTGACGCGGCCCTGCGATCGCGGCAGGCGGTCGCCGAGCGCATCGGCGGTGAGCGCGTGGCTGAACTCGTGGAAGGTGATGCCGGCCAGGAGCGCGACGGCCAGGCCGATGATCTCGCCGATGCCGCGGTCGAAGAGGAGCATCTAGCGCAGGCGGGGCAGCAGCCGGGCGAGCAGGCCGACGAGCCGCTCGGCGCCGATCCGCCCCATCTCGATCACCTCTTCGTGCGTCGCCCCCGCTTCGACGTCGTCCGTCGCCTTGTTCGTGACGAGGCTGAAGCCCAGCACCCGCACGCCGGCGTGCCGGGCGACCATCACCTCCGGCACGGTGCTCATGCCGACCGCGTCGGCGCCCAGGCCGCGGAGCATGCGCATCTCGGCGCGGGTCTCGTAGGCGGGGCCGGACAGCATCACGTACACGCCGCGGCGCAGCGGGACCCCCGCCTCGGCGGCCGCGTCCCGGGCCGCGGCGCGGAGCTCGGGATCGAGGGCGTCGGTCATGGCCGGGAAGCGCGGCCCGAAGCGGTCCAGGTTCGGACCGCGCAGCGGGTTGTCGCCGGACAGGTTGATGACGTCGTCGATCAGCATCACCTCACCCGGATCGAAGGCGGGGTCCAGGCCACCCGCCGCGTTGGTGACGAGCAGCGTCTCGATCCCGAGCCGGATCACCGCGCGGAGCAGGAGCGTCACCTGGCGCTGCGAGTAGCCCTCGTAGACGTGCGCGCGTCCCGACATGACGGCGACGGGCAGCTCGCCCACGCAACCGAGCACCAGCTCTCCCGCGTGCCCCGCCACCGATGCGCCCGGGACGTGGGGGATCTCTCGGTACGGGATGCGCAGGCGCGGCTCGGCCTCGAGCAGCTCCACCACGCCGCCGAGGCCCGATCCGAGGATGATGGCCAGCCGCGGCTCGGCCGGCGCGGAGCCGTGCTCGCGCGCGGAGCTCAGCCGGTCACGGATCGCCTGCGCAGCCTCGCCGATGCGCCGCTCGAGCTCCGCCCCGTAGAGCCCGTCCGGCAGCGCACCGAACGGCGAGACGGTCACCTACATCCGCTCCAGCAGCTCGCGCTTCTTGGCCTCGTACTCCTCGGCGGTGATGAAGCCCCGGTCCCGCAGCCCGGCAAGCTTCTCGAGCGTCTCGGCGAGCTCGTCGGCCGACGATCGCGGCCGCGGCGCGGCCGGCTCGGAGGTGGACGGGGCAGCCATCTCGCTGCGCGGCGCGCCGTCGCCCGCGGCGACCTGCGAGACGCGGTCCGAGCCGGCGCGCGGTGGCATCGGCTCGGCACGCTGGAGGTCCGGCGCCGGGCCCTGACGCTGGTAGCGCGGTGGCGCGAGGTCCGGCCGCTCGAGCATCTCCTTCTGGTTGAGCATGGCGAC
>DATADA010000163.1:0-2290 GCA_036258775.1 Candidatus Limnocylindria bacterium
CGGTCGACCCACTCGCCGCCCGCGTTGCGGATGTCCGTCTTCAGCGACGGGTAGCTGGTGAGGCGGCGGCCCCGCACCACGTCGGCCTCGACGAGCATCCACGGCCCGTGGCAGATCGACGCGATCGGCTTGCCGTCGTCATGCATCTCGCGGACGAGCCGCACGGCCGCCTCGTTCTGTCGCAGCGTGTCAGGGTTCTTCACGCCGCCCGGCAGCAGCAGCGCGTCGAAATCGGCGGCATGCGCCGCCTCCACTGCGAGGTCGACCGGGAAGCGATCCCCCTTCTCGCCGTGGTGAACGCCCTGCACCTCGCCGGACGCCGGCGAGACGATCTTCACGTCCGCTCCGGCCTCGCGCAGCGCGCGTACCGGATCGGTCAGCTCCACCTGCTCGAAAGCGTCGGCGACGAGCGTCGCGACGCGCAGACCATCAAGCTTGCCTGGCATGGGAAAGACCTCCTCGTCTGCCTGGGTGGTTCGAATCGGTCTGCGATCGGGGGCCGCAGGCGGCGTGCCAGCCGTACGCCGCTACAGGAACACGAACAACCCCGCCAGCCGGGCGAAGGCGTTGAGGTAGATCAACACGCCGACGAGCACGATGAACAGGCCGGAGGCGATGCGAAGCGCTGCGTGGTGGCGCCGCATGGCGGCCAGCAGCGGGCTCAGCCGGGGCAGTGCCACGGCCGCCGCCAGGAACGGCACAGCGAGGCCGGCGGAGTAGGCGACGAGCAGCACGGCCGCCACGCCGACGCTCCCCGCCGAGGCGCCCATGGTGAGGATCGCGCCCAGCACAGGTCCGATGCACGGCGTCCAGCCGAGGGCCACGAGCCCGCCGAGGACGAGCGCCCGCGGGCCGCGGATCGACGCGGCAGTGGCTGGTGGCAGGCCGATGCGGACGCGGTCGAGGATCGGCCCGAGCGCCCCCGTCGTCACCACCCCGAGCGCGATCACCGCCAAACCGACCGCCTGGCGCACGGCGTTGACCCGGAAGACAGCCTGGCCGAGGAGGCCCACCGAGACCCCCAGCAGCACGAAGACGGCGCTGAATCCGAGCACGAACAGAAGCGCCTGGCCGAAGGCGGGCTGGCGCAGCGCGGCGACCGCCCCGCCACCGCTCGTCACGTTCGGCGCAGCCCGGCCGTCGGCGACGGCGGCCTCCCCCAGAAAGGCGAGGTAGACCGGCACGAGCGCGAGCACGCACGGGGACGCGAACGACAGGAGCCCCGCCACGAACGCGAGGCCGATGCTGACCTCCACGCCTCGATCCTAGCGGCGCGGGCGCTCAGCCACCCGCCGGGCGCAGGCCCGGCTCGACGGTGATGGGCTGGGCGATGATCCACAGCGACAGGACGGTGTAGCCGATCATCATCAGCACCAGCGGCAGGCCGGCGAGGGCGGGCCGGCCGGGAGCGTCGCGCAGCGCGATGCGGTGGGCGAGGACGATGCCGACGACGTGGCCGGTCACGATCGCCGCCACGGACACGTACCAGACCACCGCGCTCGGAATCCAGCCGATATCGGCGACGGGCCCGTACGGATCGGCGAGCAGCCCGGGCAGCGCGACCGCTCCCTGCACGACCAGCGTCAGGTAGTGGGCGACCATGTAGCCCGCCGCGATGGGCAGCAGCGTGGCGGCGTAGGCGCCGGCGGTCCTGCCGAGCGGGGGCGGCCGGCGTCCCGGGTCGTGCAGCCGGCGGGTCAGTGCCACGGCGGCTCCAAAGGCGAGCAGGAAGGCGAGGTACAGCCCGACGAGCCCGAGGCTCTGGGTCGCCGGGATCGCGTTGAGCGGCCCGACCAGCTCGAGCAGGGTCGGGAAGATGCCGTTGAGCACCGCGCCCCAGGCCGCCGTCTCGGCCAGCCCGTCGAAGCTCACCGCGGCCAGCGCCAGCACAATGAAGGCCGCATCGGACCCGCCGGCCGACCCGACCTCCGTGAGGCCGACGAACCAGGGGCGGAGCTCCGGCCGCAGCTCACCGCGCTCCCCCGCGGCCACGCATTCGGGGCAGCCGACGCACCGGCTGGGGTCACAGGCGTCGCCGCAGTCCGTGCAGAGGGACGGGCTGACCGCGCGACGGCCGATCGGCCCCATCCGGCCGAACCAGCCCAGCAGGATCTCGAACAGCTCCGCGTTGCGAAGCCAGGCGACGCGTCCGAAGAGGACCATGCCGAGCAGCGTCACCACCGTGTATCCCGTCAGGAGGCGGGCGACGGTGCCCGCCAGCTCGCTGCCGATGAGGACGAGCTCGCACCACACCGCGACGCCGAGCAGCGCCGTCGCCGGCCAGCGCCCG
>DATADA010000164.1:0-3736 GCA_036258775.1 Candidatus Limnocylindria bacterium
GTGACGGCCAGCGGGATGGCGAGGATGACGATGGGGAAGGCGCGGGTCGACAGCACCAGCAGCCGGTAGGCGTTCCGGCCGCGGAAGCCGAACCGCGCGATCGCGTAGCCGGCCGGTGCGCCGATGAGGAGCGCCAGCCCCAGCGTGATGAGAGCGACCCAGACGCTCCGCCAGAACGCGTCGAGGACGCCCGAGGCGCCCAGGAAGAAGGCGAGCGTGTCGGTCGACACCGCCGACGGGATGAGCTGTCGCGGGTAATCGAAGGCGTCCTGCCGCGGGGTGAACGCCGAAACGGCGATGAGGTAGATCGGGGCCAGGATGAAGAGCGCCAGGAGGGTCGCCCCGGCGTAGATCAACCCGCGCCCGACCAGTCGCTGGCGCCCGGGGCGGCGCCGTGCCTCGGCGATCATCCGAGCTGCTCCTCCTTCGTCGGCAACAGCCACAGGAAGCCGATGGTGGCCGTGATCGAGAGGAGCAGGATGAGCCCCGCGTAGGCGGCGGCGACGTTGTCGTTGTCGATATCGGTCGCCCAGCGCTGCGCCTCGCCGGCCAGCACGTCGAGCCCCGTGCCGGCCAGCGCGATGACGGTCGCGAAGACCTGAAAGGCGAGGATGGTGCGCAGGATGAGCGCGACCTGCAGGCTTGGCCGCAGCATGGGCAGCACGACCCGGCGCACCTTTTGCCAGGTGGTGGCGCCGTAGACGTCGGCCGCCTCGAGGAACTCGCGCGGGATCGACTGCAGCCCCGCCACGAGGATGATCATGATGATCGCCGTCGCCCGCCACGCCTCGGCGATGACCACGCACAGGATGAGCAGCCACGCCGTCTCGGCGCTCTGCCAGGTGATCGGCCGCTCGATGATCCCCAGCCCCTCGAGGATGCTGTTCAGCCAACCGGTCTGGGTGAAGATGCTGACCCACACGATCCCGGCCGCCAGCTCGCTGATGCCGAGCGGCAGCGCGAAGACGTAGAGCCACAGGCCCTGGCCTTTGAGGCGCGCGTTCACGACCAGCGCCATCGACATCGCGAGGGCGAACTGGATCGGGATGACCAGGACGACGAGGATCAGCGTCGTGAGCAGCGCGCTCCTGAAGCTGGTGTCCGAGAGCATCCGCTGCACGCTCGCCAGGCTCCAGTTCCCGTCGGTGTCCTGCAGCGCCAGGGCGAAGGCCTGCACCATCGGGGTCGCGAAGAAGATCGCCAGGTAGGCGAGCGAGGGCAGGAGCAGCAGGTACGGCGCCCAGCCGAGCCGGCGGGGGACGAAGCGGGTCGCGGTCGTCGTCTGCGCGGTCATCTCGTGCGGTACGGGAGCGGCGTCGCCGCCGCCCCCGCATCGGTCCGTCTACTGCTCGACCTGGCAGGTCCCCTCGCTCTCGGGATCGGGCGGCCAGCACGGCGCCTCGACGGCGTCGAGCACGGCCTGGAGGTTCGGGGCCTGCTGGGCGAGCACCTCGGCCGGGTCGCCGCCGTCGATGACGACCGCCTGGAAGACGTCGCGGAAGACCTGGTTGTAGGCGCCGCCCTGGTCGCCCAGGCCGACCGGCAGCAGCGAGACGAGCGCGTCGTCGGCCTCCGTCATCGCCACCACCGCCTCCTGCTCCGCGAGGATGCCGGGGTCGAGGTCGCCCGGCAGCTCGCCGGCGATGACCGGGAAGAACGAGACCGCCTGCAGCGTCGTCGCCTGGGTCTCCGGCGAGAGCAGGTACCTGATCAGCGCCTTCGCCCCGTCCGGGTTGGGCGCGCTGGTCGGGATGCCGAGGCCGGCGACGACCGGCATGAACGCTCGCCCCTCCGGCCCCGACGGGGCGGGGAAGGCGACGAAGCCCTCCGGGTCGTTGGCGAAGGCGTCCTTGAGCCGGACGACATGCTCCCACGCGACCCATACCTCGCCGGACTGCAGCGGCTCCTGCATGAAGCCGTACGTCGTCGACTGCGGATTGACGTACTGCCACGTCTCCGCCAGCCAGCTCCACATCTCGACGGCGGCGTCGTTCGCGAAGGTCGTGTTCACGCCGCCGGTGAACGCCGGGTAGGAGTACCCCTGGAAGAAGCGGTGGAGGAGGCCGTCCTCGCCGGCGGGGAAGCCGAGCTTGCGCTCGCCCGTCTCGGCCTGGATGTTCGCGCCCCACTCCGTGACCTGCTCCCAGGTCAGGTTGTTGATGTCCGCGCCGTCGGGCAGGAACTCGAGCGCCTCCTGGCGCGCGGCCATGATGTACGTGGCCTGCATCCAGGGGATGTACAGCTGCTGCTCGGTACCCAGCCGGCCGAGCTCCATGTAGTCCTCGTTGATGCCCAGGTCGGAGAGCTCCTCGGCGACGTCCGACAGATCGGTCAGCAGCCCCTCGGCGGCGAAGGCGCTGAACTCGCCGTGCAGGCCGCCGATGACGCTGATCTCGCCCTCACCGGCCTCCTCCTGCGCGCGGATCTGGTCGTTGAACGGGCCGGGCTCCGCGCCGATGAACTCGACCTGGCCGTCGAAGTTCGCGAGGATCTCGTTGCGCATCAGCTCCTGCTCCTCGACGGGCACGAGCTGGCTCGAGATCATGACCACCTCGCCGGCCGGGGCCGCGGCGCCGGGGCTGCCGCCGGCGCCCGGGCTCCCGTCCGCGCCCGGCGCCTGGGTCTGCTCCCCACCGCCGCAGGCGGCGAGCAGCAGCGCGATGACCGCCGGCGCGGCGATCCGCCGCCGCAGTGACCTGTCAATGAGCATCCGAACTCTCCTCCTCCCGCACCGGGCGGGGTGTCAGCGGTCCGTGCTCACCGGGACCCGCGCTCCGCGGGCACCCGGGGAGCGCCCAGCGATGTCTGCGGGATGCCGTCCTCCGTCATCGGCGTCCGTCTGTGCGCCGCCGCGAGCGCCGGCGCGTGGAAGCGGATGAGACGGTACCACGCGTCCGCAATGGTGCCCGAAGGGGCGATCGCCGCCCGCCCGATAGACTGCCGGGATGGCCTCGCTGCCGGTCGTTGCCATCGTCGGGCGCCCGAACGTCGGGAAGAGCACGCTCTTCAACCGGCTCGTCGGCGAGCGCGCGGCGATCGTGGACGACATCCCCGGGACGACCCGTGACCGCGTGTACGGGGAGGCGGAGTGGAACGGGCGCCGCTTCACCGTGGTCGACACGGGCGGGCTCGAGCTGGAGCCGGCGAGCGACATCGAGGCGCGCGTCCAGGACCAGGCCCGGGTGGCGATGAGCGAGGCCGACCTCGTCCTCTTCGTGGTCGACGCGCACGCCGGACTGGCACCGCTCGACCACGAGGTCGCCGATCGTCTGCGACGCACCGATCGGCCGGTGATCCTCGTCGTGAACAAGGCCGACAACCCCCGCCGGGAGGCCGAGGGCGCCGAATTCCACGCGCTCGGCTTCGAGCCGACGATCACGGTCAGCGCCCAGCACGGCCGGAACACCGGTGACCTCGCCGACCTGCTCGTGGAGCGCCTGCCGCCCGCCGGCCCCGACGAGGCCCGCCGTGGTGCGGCGGTCGCGGTCGATGCCGACGACCTGCTCAGCGACGAGGATCTCGAAGAGCTGGCCGAGGCGGAGCTCGGGCCACCGCGCGTCGCGATCGTCGGGCGTCCGAACACCGGGAAGTCGACCCTCGTGAACCGGGTGCTCGGCAACGAGCGGATGATCGTCAGCGAGGTGCCCGGGACGACCCGCGACCCGGTCGACACCGCCATCGAGCTCGACGGAGAGCCGATGATCCTGGTCGACACGGCCGGGATCCGCCGCCGCGG
>DATADA010000165.1:0-1928 GCA_036258775.1 Candidatus Limnocylindria bacterium
GGCAGCGCAGGAGGAGGGGCGCTTCAGCGAGGAGATCGTCCCGGTGACGATCGAGGGCAAGAAGGGCCCGAGCACGGTCGCGGCCGACGAGGCGCCTCGCTCCGACACCTCGCTCGACGCTCTGGCTCGCCTCTCACCGGCGTTCATGCCGGAGGGCGGCTCCGTCACCGCTGGGAACTCACCCGGAATCACCGACGGGGCGGCGGCCCTGGTGATCGCCTCGGATGCGGCCTGCGACCGCGACGGCCTCACGCCGCTGGCTCGCATCACCGGCTACGCGCAGGCCGACGTCGCGCCGGAGTGGCTGTTCGAGGCTCCGATCCACGGTGTCCGCCGCCTGCTGGAGCGCGTCGGCGGATCGATCGACGACTTCGACCTCATCGAGATCAACGAGGCGTTTGCGGCCCAGGTGCTCGCCGACGGCAACGCCCTGGGCTTCGACTGGGACCGGGTCAACGTCAACGGCGGCGCGATCGCGCTCGGCCACCCGATCGGCGCTTCGGGTGCGAGGGTGCTCACGACGCTCCTCTACGAGCTGCGCCGGCGTGGCGGCGGGAAGGGGCTCGCGACGCTCTGCCTCGGCGGCGGCGGAGCGGTCGCCATGGCGGTCGAGACCGTCTGAGCGCGCCCGTATAATCGGCGCGCTCTCGCGACACGGCCTGCTTCCGCCGCGAAATGGGTGCGTAGAGGCGCCGGGTCGCCACCTGCACGGAGGCGATTTCACCCCAGCGATGGCCAGTACCAACCCGGTCGCGGAAGCCCCGAACATCTGGGCGGTCGCCCAGCAGCAGTTCGACCACGCCGCCGACAGGCTCGATCTCGACGACGGCCTGCGGCGCGTGCTGAGGGTCCCGAAGCGAGAGCTGACCGTCAACTTCCCGGTGACGATGGACGACGGCCACGTCGAGGTCTTCACCGGCTACCGGGTCCAGCACAACCTTGCGCGCGGCCCCGCCAAGGGAGGCATTCGTTACCACCAGGACGTGACCCTCGACGAGATCCGCGCGCTGGCGATGTGGATGACCTGGAAGTGCGCCGTCGTCAACATCCCGTACGGCGGCGGCAAGGGAGGCGTCATCGTCGATCCCAAGCGGCTGACGCTGAGGGAGCTCGAGGGGCTCACCCGCCGCTTCACGACCGAGATGAGCCCGGTCATCGGTCCCGACCGCGACATCCCGGCGCCCGACGTCAACACGAACGCCCAGACGATGGCGTGGATCATGGACACGTTCTCGATGCACCACGGCTACACCGTCGCCGGCGTCGTGACGGGGAAGCCGATCAGCGTCGGCGGGTCGCTCGGCCGCAACGAGGCGACCGCGCAGGGCGCGGTCTTCACACTGCTCCAGTGGGCGAAGGCGACGTCGACGCCGCTGCGCGGGGCGAGGGTCGCGGTCCAGGGGTTCGGCAACGCCGGCTCGATCGCCGCCGAGCTGCTGGAGCGCGAGGGCGCCCTCATCGTCGCCGTCAGCGACTCGCAGGGCGGCGTCTACAACGCCGGCGGGCTGGACCCTGCCCGGGTCGGCGGCTGGAAGCGAGAGCACGGCACGGTCGTCGGCTTTCCGCAGGCCGACGCGGTCACCAACCGGGAGCTGCTCGAGGTGCCGTGCGACATCCTCGTCCCGGCCGCGCTGGAGAACCAGATCACGAAGCAGAACGCCTCGCGCATCCAGGCCCGCGTGGTCGCGGAGGCGGCCAACGGCCCGACGACCCCCGAGGCGGACGAGATCCTCTTCGACCGCGGCGTCTTCATGATCCCCGACATCCTCTGCAACGCCGGCGGGGTGACGGTCAGCTACTTCGAGTGGGTGCAGGACATGCAGAGCTTCTTCTGGACCGCCGAGCGGATCAACGAGAGCCTGAAGGGGATCATGGATCGCGCCTTCGAGAGCGTGTACGGCATGAGCGACCGTCACGAGGTCGACATG
>DATADA010000166.1:0-3092 GCA_036258775.1 Candidatus Limnocylindria bacterium
TCGCCGGCCGCTGCCGCTCCTCGGCACGGCCGTCGTCACCCTGGTCGCCCTCGCGGCGTATCTCGCCGTCAGCCACCTCCTGCTGCGTGTGCTGTGGGCGCCCATCGGCGTCGCTCTCGACGCCGGTGACCCGCTGGCCGCGGGCACCCCTCTGCTGCTGGTAGGCTTCGTCGCGATCTGGCTGTGCTGCCTCCTCGCCGGCGGCGTGATCCACGCCTGGACCGCGGCCTGGTGGGCGCTCGAGGCGGAGGCGAGCCGCGCCGGACGGATCGGCGCAGGGCATCGAGCGATCGGGGAGGAGCGCTGAGTGGCGGAGGGGCTCGACTGGGCGGCAGAGCTCGAGCTGCTCCTCCGGCTGCTGGCCGCCATGCTGCTCGGGGCGGTCGTCGGGTGGGAGCGCGAGCTCCAGCAGATGCCGGCCGGCTTCCGCACGCACACCCTCGTCTCGCTCGGCGCCGGGGTGTTCACGGTGGTGTCCGGGCACGCCTTCAGCGGCGCCGGAGGCGACCCGACCCGGATCGCGGCGCAGATCGTGTCGGGCATCGGCTTCCTGGGCGGCGGCGCGATCCTGCGCCACGGCGGCAGCGTCCGTGGCCTGACCACCGCCGCCTCGCTGTGGGCCGTGGCCGCCATCGGCATGGCCGCGGGGGCGGGCCTGTTCGTGATCGCCGTGGGCGGGACGGTGCTGGTGATCGTCACCCTCGAGCTCTTCCAGCGGCTCGAGAAGTTCATCAAGCGGCGGCTCGACATCCCGCCTTCGCCGCCGCCTCCACCGGCGGAAGCTCCGTCAGACCGGGCGGAGGCCTGACCCATGGAGAGCCGCCCGACGACGGCGCTGCGCGAGAGCAGGATCGAGGGACTGCGCCTGCTCCACCGCGGCAAGGTGCGCGAGACGTACGAGGTCGACGCCGAGCACCTGCTCCTCGTCGCCAGCGACCGCCTCTCGGCGTTCGACGTCGTCTTCGACGAGCCGATCCCCGACAAGGGACCGGTGCTGACCCGCCTGTCGGGCTGGTGGTTCCGGCGGCTGGCCGGCCTCGGCCGGTCGCACTTCGTGAGCGACGACCCGGCGGACCTGCCGGACGCCGCTCGGCGCGCCGGCCTCGCCGGCCGGGCGATGCTGGTGCGCCGCGCGCGACGCATCGACGCCGAGTGCGTGGTGCGCGGCTACCTGGCGGGCTCCGGCTGGTCGGAGTACCGGCGCACCGGAGAGGTCTGCGGTCATCGGCTGCCGGAGGGGCTGCGCGAGGCCGACGCGCTGCCCGAGCCGATCTTCACGCCCTCCACGAAGGCCGAGGTCGGCCACGACGAGAACATCACCCGCGATCAGCTCGCCGAGCTGGTCGGCGCCGGGCTGGCGCGCGACCTCGAGGAGCGGAGCCTCGCGCTGTACCGGGCGGGCGCCCTCCGGGCGCAGGAGGTGGGCCTGATCCTGGCCGACACCAAGTTCGAGTTCGGCTGGATCGACGGCGAGGTGGCGCTCATCGACGAGGTGCTGACTCCCGACTCGAGCCGCTTCTGGGACGGCGAGCTGTACCGGCCCGGCTCATCGCCGCCGTCGTTCGACAAGCAGTACGTGCGCGACTTCGTGGCGGGCACCGGCTGGAACAAGGAGCCCCCACCCCCGACCCTCCCCGAGGAGGTGATCGCCGGCACCCGGCAGCGCTACGTGGCGGCCTACGAGCGGCTGACCGGCGAGCGCTGGGCGGGGAGCGCGGGCGAGACGGAGCCTCCGGCCTAGTGCGCTGGCTGGCCGAGGTGCACGTCAGCCTGCGGCCGGGCATCGCCGATCCCGAGGGGCAGACGATCGCCTCCGGCCTGCGCTCCCTCGGCTACTCGACCGTCGGCGACGTCCGCTCCGGGAAGCTGCTGCGGATCGCCTTCTCGTCGCCCGACCCGGCGTCGGCCGAGGCCGAGGTCGGCGAGATGTGTCGGCGGCTGCTCGCCAACCCGGTCACGGAGGTGGCCACCTGGCAGCTTCGCGCCGACGAGCGGCCGTCCGACGAGCCGCCGGTTCCGTGAGGCCGCCGGCGCCGTGAGGCCGCCCAGCATCGCTGTCGCGGTCTTTCCGGGCACGTGGAGCGAACGCGACTTCGCCGACGTGGCGGAGGCGCTCGGCTGGGAGTGCCGCCTCGTCTGGCACGCCGAGACCGACCTCGGCACGCCGGACGCGATCGTGCTTCCGGGCGGGTTCGCGCACGGCGACCACCTGCGGACGGGCGCCATCGCCCGGTTCAGCCCGATCATGGGCCCGGTCGCCGAGATGGCCGCCCGCGGCACACCCACGATCGGCTCCTGCAACGGCTTCCAGATCCTGTGCGAGGCTGGCCTCCTCCCCGGCGCGCTGCTGCGGAACGACCACCTCGAGTTCCGCTGCGACTGGCAGTGGCTGCGGGTCGAGCATCCCGCGTCGGCGGCCGCCTGGCTCGGTGGCCTCGGCGACGGGGACACGATCCGCCTTCCGATCAGCCACGGTGAGGGGCGTTACGTCGCCGACGCGGCCACGCTCGACCGGCTCGAGGCGGATTGCCGGGTCGTGCTGCGCTATGCCGACGCGTCCGGCCGGGTGACGCCGGAAGCGAACCCGAACGGCTCCGCGCGCTCGATCGCAGGCATCGTGGATCCGGCCGGCAACGTGCTCGGGCTCATGCCGCATCCGGAGCGCGCCGCCGATCCAGAGGTGGGCGGCACCGACGGTCTGCGTCTCTTCCGCTCGCTGGAGCGGTGGCTGGCGGACCAGCCGGCCGCGGCCGAGCGTCGGCTATGATCGAGCGGCCGAGCATCCGATACCCCGCACGGAGGGCCTGATGCAGGACGACCGGCCGGAGCAGCGCCGTGAGCCGGGACGG
This sequence comes from Candidatus Limnocylindria bacterium, assembly GCA_036258775.1. GTDB lineage: Bacteria > Chloroflexota > Limnocylindria > QHBO01 > QHBO01 > DATADA01. The sequence goes on from DATADA010000166.1 coordinate 2,850, forward strand.
GAGCCGCGACCCGAGGAGGATGGCTCGCCGGCGGCGTCCGAGGCCTCCCTCGCCGAGCAGCCGTCGGCCGATGGCGTGCCGTCGGCGAGCTGGCCGACACGAGACCTGCCACCCGAGGCCGAGGCACACGGGCCGTCCGACGCGGAGCCAGCTGCGGAAGCGCGCGACGCTGACGCCGGGGACTGGCCGAGCGGCGACCGCATCGAGACCGGCATCGAGCGCGAGCGGCGGGCCGCACGCGAC
>DATADA010000167.1:0-5564 GCA_036258775.1 Candidatus Limnocylindria bacterium
AGGAAGAACTGCCGCAGCAGGAAGACGTAGAAGGCCGATGCGAACAGGTTGCCGGCCCAGAGCGGCACGAGCGTGTTGTTCCATCCCAGGAAGTCCCAGATCAGGAAGGTCGGGATCATCGTCACCGCGCCCGGCAGCATCATCGTCGCGAGCAGGATCGCGAACAGCACGCCGCGGTACGGGAAGCGGAAGTAGGCGAAGCCGAAGGCGACCAGCGCCGAGCTGATCGTGACCGTGATGGCGGAGAGGAGAGTGACCAGGACGCTGTTCCAGGTCCACAGCGCGACAGGCGCCCGCCCGAACAGGTCGGTGTAGTTCTCCCACACGATCCGCGAGCCGATGAGGTTGTTGCTGAACACCTCGGCCCCCGGCTTCAGGCTGGCGAACACGAGCCAGATGAACGGGTAGATGAACAGGATGGTGAAGAGGAGCAGGATCGCCAGGAAGACGATCCGCGACAGCAGGGAGCGCCCGCCGACCGCGGCCCGCGTCTCGACGCGCGCCGGCTGCCGGACGCCGGGAACGACGGAGCGCTCGAGCTCGTCGGTTCGGGTCGTCTCGGTCGCCATCGCTCACTCCCCCTCGTAGTAGACCCAGCGCTTCGAGAGCCGGATCTGAATGAAGGTGATGATCATGATCACGGCGAAGAGGAGCCACGCCATGGCCGAGGCGTAGCCCATCTGGAAGAACTCGAACGCGTTGCGGAACAGGTAGATGACGTAGAAGAGCGCCTCGCGGTCGGAGGCGGCCGACTGCCCCTGCTGCGCACCGTAGAACATCGTGTAGACCTCGGTGAACAGCTGAAGGCTCGCGATCGTGTTGATGACGACCGTGAAGAAGAGCGCCCCGCTGATCATCGGCACGGTGATGTTCATGAGCTGCTTCCAGGCGCCCGCCCCGTCGATGCGCGCCGCCTCGTAGAGCTCGTTGGGAACGTTGCGCAGCGCGGCGAAGAGGATCACCACTGTCCCGCCGATGCTCCACAGCATCATGATCACGATCCCGTTCTTGATCCACTCGGGGTCGTTGAGCCACGACGGGCCGCTGATCCCGAAGACGCGCAGGACCTGGTTGAGCAGCCCGTTCTGGCCATTCAGCAGCAGCAGGAAGAGCGTTCCCACGGCCACGGCGGGGGTCATGTTCGGCAGGTAGAAGGCGGTCCTGAAGAACCCGGCCGACCTGCCGCCGACCCGGTTCAGGAGGAGTGCCAGCCCCAGGCCGAAGGCGGTGCAGAGCGGCACGTACAGGATCGTGAAGTAGAACGTGTTCCACAGGCTCAGCGGGATGCGCGGGTCCTGCGCCAGCCGGGTGTAGTTGTCGATCCCGACGAACTGCGTCTCGCGCCCGCGGAAGGCGAGCAGCGGGTCGTAGTCGGTGAAGCTGAGCCAGAAGCTCCACAGCATCGGCCCCGCCGTGAAGACGACGAAGCCGAGGATCCAGGGCGAGATGAAGAGCAGCGCCCAGAGCGCCTGGCGCCGCTCATCGGCGGTCCAGCGACCTCTCCGACGCGGGGCGGCTGCGCTCTGGGCGGTCATGGCGACTCCCTGCTCGCGACTTGCCGGCCGGCTATGGCCGGCGGATTCTCCCTTTCTTCGTCTACTCCGCAGCCGCGTCGATGGCGGCCTGCGCCTCTTCGTCGGCGGCCTGCAGCGCGGCTGCCGGATCCTCGCCGGTCAGCGCGGCGTTGACCGCGTCCTGCAGCGCCTGGGTGAACTCCTCACCGGCCGGTGAGGGCGGGAAGGCGAAGGCCGAGTCCTGCGACTCGAGAACGGCGTCGACCGCATCCTGGAAGGCGGGGGTATCCGACAGGTCGACCATCTCGCCGAAGATGATGTCGTCGGCCTCGCTGTTGGCGGTGTAGGTGCCGGTGAACGGCAGGCCCTCCTCCTCGCGCTCCGCCTGGCGAGCCTCGGCCGAGGCGATCCAGGTGTCGGTGGCGACCATCGTCGTCACGAAGGCGCACGCGGCGTCGGGGTTGTCGGTTCCCTCCACGATCGCCCAGCTGTTGCCGTCGGAGATCGTGGTGATGTCGCCCTCCTGGGTGACGAACGGCACGCCGGTGATCTCCGCCTCGGGCGAGTTCTCCGCGAGTACGTTCAGGTACCACTGCTCCATCGGCCAGGCGCCGATCTGGTCGGCCGCGACCTGGTTGTTCGCGCCGAAGAAGTCCCAGGTGTTGCGGAAGTCGGTGAAGGCGGCTGCGCTGCCGTGGGCCTCGACGAGGCCGACTGTGTACTCGAGCGCCTCGGCCACGGCGGGATCCTCGAGGAGCGACTCACGCCCGTCCTCGCTGATGATCTGGGCGCCGTTGGCGCGGACCCACATCTCGAAGAACTCGGGGATCTTTGGGTCGATCCCGATCCGGTTGATGGTGCTGCCCTCGACCTGCAGCAGCTGCTGGTTCGCCTCGGCGATCGCGTCCCAATCGCTGAAGTCGAAGGTCGCCGCGTCGAGCCCCGCCTCCTCGAAGGCGGCGTTGTTGATGATCCACAGGCGGGTGTTGAAGAACTCCGGCAACGCGTAGGTCGTGCCGTCCACCTGGGTCTGGCTCAGCGCCGCCTCGCGGAAGATGCCCGTGTCCATGCCCTGCTGCGCCAGACAGTCGTCGAGCGGCTGCAGCACGCCTCGGTTGATGTAGCTGCCCAGGATGTTGCGCGGGATATTCACGACGTCGGGCGGGTCGCCGCTCTGGAGCGCGGCCAGGAAGGGCTGCGCCTCGAAGCCGCTCTCGCTGAACTGGACGTCGACGTCGGGGTTCGCCTCCGTGAAGACGTCGACGCGTGACTTCGCGATCGTGTCGCCGTTCTCGTAGCTGAACCCGAACGCGAACAGCTCGCCGCTCACTTCGGCTGCGGCCTGGGTCCCGCCCGGCGAGCCGGCCGGGGCACCCTGCCCGTCGTCGTCATCGTCCGCCGGCTGGTTGGGACCGCAGGCGGCAGTCACGACGGCGAGCATCGCCAGCAGTGCTACGAAAAGGGGACGGCGTGTCATGGTTCCCTCCCGTGTGAGCTGAGTGACGATCCTCGAGGATCCTCCTCGCGGGATGGGCTTCCCGGCGGATCCGACCCCGGAGGCTGCTGACTAGCAGCACAAGATATGCCACTTGTCGGTCGAGGGCATGCCCGCCGGGCGACCGACTCCGGCGGTCGAAGTGGTTCTCGACTATACCGACCGGTATCCTCGGTCCCGATGTCGAGGCGAGCAAGCGCTGGCTCATTGGACGGCCCGCAACCGGACGGGCCGACCCAGCTCTCGCCTCAGCTCTGGCTCGTTCCCGACACCTGCAATGTGTACCTGCTCGTCGACGGCGACGCGGCGGTGGCGATCGACTTCGGGTCCGGTCGCGCCCTCGACGCGCTGGCCGCGACCGGTGCGCGGCGCATCACCGACGTGCTGATGACGCACCACCATCGCGACCAGGGGCAGGGGCTGCCGCTGGCTGTCGAGCACGGGGCGCGCGTGTGGGTGCCGCCCGTCGAGGTGGACCTCTTCGCCGACGTCGACGCCCACTGGCGCGGCCGTCAGCTGCTGAACGACTACAACAACCGGCAGGACCGGTTCAGCCTGCTCGACGACGTCCCGGTGGCCGGCACGCTCCCGGAGTACCGGGCGCGGAGGTTCGGATCGTGGACGGTGGAGACGATCCCGACGCCCGGCCACACCGTCGGCTCCGTCTCGCTCCTGACCGAGTGCGCCGGGCGGCGGTTGGCGTTCACCGGCGACCTGATTGCCGCGCCGGGCAGGGTCTGGTCGCTCGCCGCGACGCAGTGGAGCTACAACGGCCAGGAGGGCCTCGGCGCGTCGATCCTGTCGGCGCGCGATCTGCGAACCCGCCGGACCGACCGCATCCTGCCGTCGCACGGCGATCCGATCGACGACCCGGCCCGCGCGCTGGACCTGTTCGAGGAGCGGCTCACCGAGCTGTTCGTGTTCCGCGAGCGCCTTGAGTCGCCCTTCCTCGATCAGCTCGAGCGACCGTTCGCATCGGTCACGCCGCACCTCCTCATGAACCTGACGAGCAACGCGAACTCGTACGTGCTGCTGTCCGAGGACGGGCCGGCGCTCCTGATCGACTACGGGTACGACTTCTCGACCGGCCTCGCGCACGGGCAGGACCGCGCGGCGCGGCGGCCGTGGCTGTACAGCCTCCCGTACCTCAAGCAGCAGTACGGGGTGACCCGGGTCGAGGTGGCGATACCGACCCACTACCACGATGACCACGTCGCGGCGTTCAACCTCCTGCGCGACGTCGAGGGGACACGCGTCTGGGCGCCCGAGAACATGGTCGACGTGCTCGAGCGACCGCTCGACCACGACCTGCCGTGCCTCTGGTACGACCCGATCCCCGTCGACCGCAGCCTGCCGATGGGGCGGCCGGTGCGCTGGCACGAGTACGAGATCACCGTCCACGCGCTGCCCGGGCACACCCTGTACGCGGCCGCCGTCGAGTTCACCGTCGACGGTCGGCGCGCGCTGGCGATCGGCGATCACCTGAGCGACGAGGGCTGGCTCAACTACCTGTTCCGCCACGGGATGCGGATGACCGACGAGCCGGGTGGCGCCCTGCCGCCCCCGCGCGGCCTGAACTACGTGTACCGCAACCGGTTCCGGCTCGCCGACTACCGCGAGACCGGGGCGCTGCTGCGGCGGCTGGCGCCCGAGATCCTGCTCTTCGGCCACTGGACGCCCGCGATGGCGGTGCAGCCGGAGTACCTCGAGGTGCTGGCCGAGCGCGGCGCCGAGCTGGAACGGCTGCATCGCGACCTGCTCCCGCTCGATGAGCTCGACCTGGGCGCCGAGGGGCTGGCTGCGCGGATCCGGCCCTACCAGGCGACGGTCAGCCGCGGCGAGACGCTGACCGTGTGCGTGGAGGCGCTCAACCCGGTGTCCGCCGCGGCGGAGCTGTGCGTCGAGCTCGTCGCGCCCGACGGCTGGGACGTGCGGCCGCCGGTCGCCGTCGAGCGAGTCGAGCCCGGCGCCAGCCGCGGCTTCCAATTCGAGGTACAGCCCCGCGGAGCGCCGCGCCGCCGCGCCCGCCTGGCGGCCGACGTCACCGTCGACGGCCGGCACCTGGGGCAGGTCGCCGAGGCCCTGGTCAGCGTCGCGTGAGCCGCTGCCGCCGCCGGCGTGTCAGGTCGCGGCGCGGCTGAGGGCGTGCAGCCCGGCTCGCTCCTCCTGGGGCTCGACGTTGGCAGCGGTCGCTGCAAGGCGGTCGTCTGCGGCCCGGACGGTCGGCCGCGAGCCACCGCGCGCCGGCCGATGCCGCTGCAGCGTGGCGCCGGAGGCACGGCCTGGTACGACCCCGGCGAGCTGCTTGCCACGGTCGGGGCCACCGCACGGCAGGCCCTCGACGCGATCGGCGGCCGGGAGCGGGTCGCCGGCATCGGCGTCGCCGGCATGGCCGAGTCCGGGCTTCTCCTCGACGCGACGATCTCGGTCAGCGGCTCACCCGACGGGTCGAGGAGGAGCCCGGACTCGGCCATGCCGGCGACGCCGATGCCGGCGACCCGCTCCCCGCCACCGATCGCGTCGAGCGCCTGCCGTGCCGTCGCCCGGACCGTGGC
>DATADA010000168.1:0-5271 GCA_036258775.1 Candidatus Limnocylindria bacterium
TCAGGCGACGGCCGGGTCGCGGCCACGGCGGGAGCCGGGGCACGGGCCGGAACGGGACGGACCGCCGGGCGCTCGGCGCGCTCGAACTCGTTGCCGCAGTAGGCGCAGAGCGGCCAGGCCGGCTCCACCAGCCGGTTGCAGGCGGGGCAGATGCGGTGCAGCCGGGTGCGGCAGTTCGGGCAGACCAGCCAGTCGCTCTCGACCCGGTTCCGACAGACCGGGCAGAGCTCGTGCTTCTCCACCTCGGCGAGGAGCGACTCCTCCGCCAGCGAGCGCTCGTACACCTCCGCCAGCGTCTCGCGCGGCCGCACGATGAGGTACAGGACCACCGCGAAGAGGAAGAGCAGCGGGGTGAAGAAGACGATCAGCGCCGCGGCGAAGTAGGGCAGGATCGGGTTCTCGGTGCGGGCCTGCATGTCGCGGAAGGCCCAGTACGCCGTGCCGAGCCAGAGCAGCACCACGTAGATGACGATCGCCTGCCCGGCCATCTGGACGATCGGGTTGTTGATGAAGTCGTTCCAGATCTGACCGGGATCCGGGAGGCCCTCAGGCATGCGGCTGCGTATCCTTCTGCGTCGCGGGAGCGCCTGCGGGCGCTTCGACCATGGCGGGCATCCTAGCAGACGCCATACCGGGTCCCTCGCCCGCCAGCCGGGCAAGCGTCCCCACCAGGAGCCGATGCTCGACCGCCAGCACGCGCTCGGCGAGCGACTCCGGGGAGTCGCCGTCCAGGACGGGCACGCGGACCTGGGCGATCACCGGGCCCGCGTCGAGATCGGCGGTGACGCCGTGGATGGTGACGCCGGTCTCGACGTCGCCCGCGGCGAGGACCGCGGCGTGCACGGCCGGGCCGACCATGCCGCGCCCGCCGTGGCGCGGCAGCAGCGAGGGGTGGATGTTGATCGTCGGCGCGCGAAACGCCGCGAAGTACGACGGGTGCAGCAGCCGGTCGTAGCCGGCGAGCAGCGCCACGTCGGCGCCGGCGGCGGCGAGCGCCCGGCCGATCGCCGCGTCTCGGGCCTCGGCCGCACCGCCGAAGTCGGCGCGCTGCAGCACGAGCGCGGGGACGCCATGCCGGCGCGCGACGTCGAGCGCGCGGACGCCGGGGCGGTTGCTGATGACGATCACCGGGCGTACGCCCGCAAGCGTCCGGTCGGCCACGGCCGCGAGCACCGCCTCCAGGTTCGAGCCTCGGCCCGAGACGAGAACGCCGAGCCTCACCGCGGCCTCAGATGAAGCGCACCCGCGGCTCGCCGCCGCTCACCGGAACGACACGGCCCACGACGGCCGCCTCCGGAAGGGCCGCCGCCGCGCGCTCGAGCAGCCCCGGCGCCACCACCGCCGTCAGGCCGATCCCGAGGTTGAAGGTGTGCACCATCTCCTCGTTCGGGACGTCGCCGCGTTGCTGGATCAGGCTGAAGATCGGCGGCACGCGCCACGAGCCGGTGTCGACCTCGACCCCCAAGCCGTCCGGCAGCGTGCGCGGGATGTTCTCCGTCCAGCCGCCCCCGGTGATGTGCGCCAGGGCGGCGACGTCGCCGCCCGCCTCGCGCAGCGCGCGCCGCAGCAGGCGGATCTCGTCGAGGTAGGAGCGGTGCGGCTCGAGCAGCGCCTCGCCGACCGTGACCCCATCGCCGGGGAGCGCCTCGCCCCAGGTGCCGGGAGGCAGGATCCGGCGCGCGAGCGCGTAGCCGTTCGTGTGGAGGCCGCTCGATGGCAGCCCGAGGAGAACGTCGCCGGGACGGGCGCCGCGTCCGTCGAGCAGGTCCGAGCGCGCGGCGACGCCGACCATCGTGCCGACGAGGTCGAAGTCGTCGTCGGCGTAGAGATCCGGCAGCTCCGCGGTCTCGCCGCCCAGCAGCGCCACGCCCGCGGCGGCGCAGGCCGCCGCGACCCCGCCGACGATCTCCTCCACCCGCTCGGCCCGCAGCCGCCCGGTGCCGACGTAGTCCAGGAAGAAGAGCGGGTCGGCGCCCGTCACCGCCACGTCGTTGACGCAGTGGTTGACGAGGTCGATCCCGACCGTCCCGTAGCGACCCAGCGCCACCGCCAGCTTCAGCTTCGTCCCGACCCCATCGGTGCTCGCCACCAGCACCGGGTCGGGGTGGGTGGTCGGGTCGAACCGGTACAGCCCTCCGAAGCCGCCGATCCCGCCCAGGACGGCCGGCGTGCGGGTGGCCGCCGCGGCGCGGGCGATCCGCTCGACGGCGCGCGCCGCCTCCTCGAGGTCGACGCCCGCCTGGCGGTAGGAGCGAGCCACGGCGGGTCCCGGCTCAGCCCCGCTCGAGCGCGAACTTGTCGACGTCGAGCGGCACGTCGGTGGGATAGCGCCCGTCGAAGCACGCCGTGCAGCGCGCGTCGCGCCTGCCTCCGACGGCGGCCAGCAGCCCGGCGCGCGAGAGGAAGCCGAGCGAGTCGGCCCCGATCGCCCGCCGGATCTCGTCGGTCGAGTGGGTCGCGGCGATGAGCTCCGAGCGTCGCCCGGTGTCGACGCCCATGTAGCACGGGAACCGCATCTCGGGCGAGTGGATGCGGACGTGCACCTCGCGGGCGCCGGCCCGGCGCAGCATGGCGACGATCGGCGCGGTGGTCGTCCCGCGGACGATGGAGTCGTCGACGACGACCACGCGCTTTCCGGCAAGCACCTCGGGGAGCGGGTTGAACTTCATGCGCACCGCCTGGTCCCGGGAGCGCTGAGCGGGCTGGATGAAGGTGCGCCCCACGTAGCGGTTCTTGATGAGCCCTTCGCGGAACGGCAGCCCGGCCTCCTCGGCGTAGCCGATGGCGGCGGGGATGGCCGAGTCGGGCACGGGGATGACGACGTCGGCGTCGACCGGGTGCTCGCGTGCCAGCCGTCGGCCCATCCGCAGCCGCGCCTCGTACAGGAGGGTGCCATCGATCACGCTGTCGGGGCGCGCCAGGTAGACGTACTCGAAGACGCACAGCCGCTCGCGGCTTCCGTTCAGCGGGGCGCGATGCGACTGCACTCCGCCGGCGTCCACGGTAACGATCTCGCCCGCCTCCACGTCGCGGACGAAGCGCGCCCCCATGGCGTCGAGCGCGGCGCTCTCGCTGGCCACCGCCCAGCCGATCGGCTGTCCCTCGGCGTCCTCCACCCGGCCGAGCGCGAGGGGCCGGAACCCGATCGGGTCGCGGGCGGCGACGAGCGCGCGGTCGGTGAGCATGGTGAAGGTGAACGCGCCCATCGCCCGGTGGAAGGCGGCCTCGACCCGCCGCGCCCAGGTGCGGCCGGGCGCGTGCGCGATCAGCCTGGCCAGCACCTCGGTGTCCGACGCGCTGCCGAACTCGATCCCCTGCTCGGCCAGCTCGTCGCGCAGCCAGGTGGCGTTCACCAGGTTGCCGTTGTGCCCGAGCATCAGCTCGCCCAGCTCGCCTTCGGCGAACACCGGCTGGACGTTCGGGAGCGTGTTCGAGCCGGTGGTCGAGTACCGCGTGTGACCGATGGCGATCTCCGCCCGCCGCGCGCCGGGACCCGGATCGCCGGCGTCGAGCCCCGCCAGCGTCTCCTCGTCGAACACCTGGCTGACGAGCCCGAGCCGCTTGTGGAGGCTCAGCCGGGTGCCATCGCTGACCGCGATGCCGGCGGACTCCTGGCCGCGATGCTGCAGGGCGTGGAGCCCGAAGTAGGCGAGCCGGGCGACCGGAGCGCCCGGCGCGTGGATCCCCACCACGCCACACTCCTCGCGCGGGCCGTGCGGGGCGTAGAGGCCGAGACGGCGCGGTGCGGTCAGCGGTCGGCTCGACGGTCTGCCACGTCCCCCGAATGATAGCCGCGGCCCCCCGCGCCGGGCGGCCGCATCGCGCGACGCCGGGCGCCAGGCTCGCGGGCGGGCGACGGCGATCCCGAACGTACCGGCGGGGTACTGCACTCCACCGCTCACCGGGCACGCGAGCGCGCGGCTGCGGGACTCCTGCCGCGGCGCCGGACGTTTGGGCCATGGCCCGCCCGGGTCTCCGCCCGCATTGTTCGGGGGCAATGCTTCGCCTCGTTCGTGCCATCGGTTTCGTCGCCCCGCTCGCCGTGGCGGGGTGCGTGGTCGCCGTCACCGTCATGCTCGCCCGCGCCGGCGACCTCGAGCGCGACCTGCTCATCGGGCTGGTCGTGGTCGCCCTGCTGGCCGGCATGACCACCACCGCCCTGCTGGCCTGGAGCTACTTCGGCTGGCGCCTGAACCGGCTCGCCGCCGCGCTGGAGGCCACCCTCGAGAGCGATGAGCCGACGCGCCTGCGCGAGGCCGGCATCCCGGCCGAGCGCCGCCTGGCGCGGGCCTTCAACGCCGCGGCCGGGACCTTCGCCCAGGTGGAGGCCCGCGCCACCCACGACCGGCTGACGGGCGTCCCGAATCGCGAGACGCTCCTCGGCGCGCTGACCGCCGAGGTCGAGCGCGCGGCGCGTCACGCCAAGCCGCTGTCGGTCGCCTTCATCGACATCGACCGCTTCAAGCCGATCAACGACTCGTTCGGGCACAACTCCGGTGACGCCGTGCTGCGCCAGGTGGCCGCGCTCGTCAGCGGCAACATCCGCGTCGCCGACGTCTTCGGCCGCTACGGCGGCGAGGAGTTCATGCTGATCCTGCCCGAGACGCTTCCCGACCAGGCCGTCACGCTGGCCGAGAAGCTGCGCGGGCTCGTGATGCAGCATCCGCTGAAGATCGCCAGCGGCGACGCCGTGCGCGTCACGATCAGCATCGGCATCGCCGGCGGCCGCGGCTCCGAGCTGGCGGTCGATGCCCTGGTCGACCGTGCCGACGCGGCGATGTACGCCGCCAAGTCGCTCGGACGCAACCGCACCTATCTGTTCCGCGACCTCGACGAGGAGGCGCCCGTGCGCCGCGCACCCATCTCCCCGGACCGCCGCGCCGCGGCGACGGCCATCGGCCGCTGGGCGAACGACACCGCCACGCAGGCGCTCGCTTCGGTCCTTGCCCCGCAGCCGCCGCACCGGGGCCGTCCATCGGACATGATCGCCGCGCTCGCGACCGGCATCGCGGTCGAGATGGGCCTGCCCGACGACGAGATCGAGCGGATCCGGATCGCGAGCCTGCTCCACGACCTGGGCAAGCTGGCGGTGCCGACCGAGATCCTGGACAAGCCGACGCGCCTCTCCGACGGGGAGTGGCAGGCGATCGGCGAGCATCCCCGGATCGGGCAGGTCATCCTGGAGCAGGCGTCGGCCCTGCGCGAGGCGATCCCGGTCGTCCTGCACCACCACGAGCGCTGGAACGGCGGCGGCTACCCGCACGGCCTGCG
>DATADA010000169.1:0-9319 GCA_036258775.1 Candidatus Limnocylindria bacterium
TGCCGTCATAAGCGTCACCCTGTGAGAAATACGCGCACTGCCACTGGAGACCGCCCGGCGCGGCGGAACTCATCGGCGGCTATGGCGAGGTAGCGGGCTTCGGCCGAACGGTCAGTCGTGGGGCAGGGCCGCCAGCGTCAACGCCCAGTCGCACCCGGCCCGGATCCGCAGCCTGAACTCGGCGGACGCCTGAATCGGCTGCAGGGCCGCCGCGTCGGCGTCTGCGCGCCCCTGCGCGAAGCCGTCGCTCAGCGACTCCGAGATCATCGGTACGGCTGGTTCCGATGCGGTGGTGTCCGCGCCCTCCACGACCACGTCGAAGTCACACGGAGCGGGATGGGTCCCGAGCGAGAGGGCCCACTCGGCGTGGAGCACGTCGTGGCGGGGGAAGGGCTCCGAGACGAAGTCGGAGCTGCCCGCTGCGACGACGCGCATCCATCCGGGATCCTCCCCGCCGGGCTCCGACATCCGCACGTACGTCGAGTTTCCCTCCCGGACGGCGATCCAGGCCGAGCTCTCTGAGGGCTGCGGACCGTCTCCCGTCACGTCCCAGTGCCGGGTGGGGTTCTGGCCGGGCTGCACCTTCTCACGCACGCGATACCAGACGATCTCCTGAGCCGGGATCGGGCCCAGGTCGACGGTCACCAGGTGCCCCGCGCCGAGTCGGACCTCGTCTTCCACCTGCCGCCACTCGTCGTCGACGTTCTCCCAGGCCGCCGCGAGCGGCGCCGACTCGGAGGGCTCGGCGCGAGCCGCCAGGCCGTCCGCGGTGACTTCGATCACGTCACCGTGGGCGAACTCGGCCCTCGGCGCGGGCGAAGGCGATGCGGGGCGGGTCGCGGCCGGAGATGCGGCGAGGGTCGTGCCGGTCGGCGCCGGCGTGCGTCCTGGCGCCGTCGACGCGGCGGGCAGTTCGGCCGAATGCGTCGGGAGCGTCCGCTGCGTCTCGGATCCGGGCGGCTGAGCGCAGGCGGAGAGGATCAGCAGCCCGACGCCGATCCCCCGGGTCCCCCACACGGTTCGGAATCTACTCGCTTTTCGCCTGGTCGGCCGATGCGCCGGATGCTCGTCGCGGCGCATCGCGTGGCTCGGCTTCTCGCGACGCCCGCAGCAGACGGGACAGCGACGGAGCCAGCCGCTCTGCGAGTTGCGGATCGCCTCGCCGCAGCTCGCCGAGGAAGGCATGCGTGGCGACCTCGATCGCCGCCAGCAGCGCCCCGCGCTCGAGGTCCGCGACGAGGGACGCCCGAAGCGGTTCGCGCTCCCCGGCGGGCAGGTCGTCGACGTGCTTGAACTCAGACGCATCGAGGCCGTGGCGCTCCGATGCCAGCGCGAGCGTCCGATTTCGCAGCCGCTGGAGGAAGTAGAGGGCCTGCCATGGCCTGTCGCGGTTCGCCGCGGCGCAGCCGTGCAGCACGTCGTGCCACGCGAAGCCGGCCTCGCCGTGCCAGTCCGGAGTCGGAGACCACGATTCGGGCGCGGCCGCGATCGCCGTCGCCCTCCCCGAGCGATCGAACGCGACGCGGACCGGTGCCCAGGCACTGAAGTCGCTGCTCGGCGTGAACGCCAGATCGAGCAGCAGCCCGTTCGGGAGGAAGAGCCCGCGCACGAGCGTCGATCCGAAGGCGGTCTCGTAGCGGTGGACGACTCCCAGCTCCCGGCCGATCCGCTCCACCCACTCTCCGGCGACCCGCTCGCACGCCTCGCCCTCGCTGACGAGCAGGTCCAGGTCGATGTCCGACCAGCGATCGGCCCGTCCCGATCCGAGCGAGCCGGTGATCACCGCCGCATCGATCCGCGGGTCCGCCTCGGCGAGGGCGAGGACCCGGGTCAGCGTGGTGTCGCGGTCGTGCGGCGTGAACATGAGATGCTGCATGGTCCTCCCACTCGACCGGTTCGTGTCCGAGGCGGACTCTCTGCGTGGTGCGCTTCTACGAGCCGACCGATCGCGCGGTTCACGCATACCTGCCGCGCGACCTGCCGCGCTGGGCGGTTGCCCCGCCGGCCGCGGGCGGAGCGTGCTCGCGGGCCTCAGCGGAGCTCCGGCTCGAGCAGCTCCAGCAGCAGGGCCTGCTGCACGTAGAGGCGGTTCTCGGCCTGGTCCAGGACGACCGAGTGGGGGCCGTCGAGCGCCTCGTCGCTGATCTCCTCGCCGCGGTGCGCGGGGAGGCAGTGCATCACCAGCGCGCGCGGCGCGCCGGCGAGCAGCCGCGCGTCGACCCGGAAGCCGGCGAAGCGCTCTCGCCGGGCAGCGGCCTCGGGCTCGGCGCCCATGCTCGCCCACACGTCGGTGTAGACGGCGTCGACGCCCTTGACGGCGGCGCGCGGGTCGTCGCCAACGACGACGGATCCCCCGCTGAGCCGGGCGAGCGTGCCGGCCTCGGAGACGACCGAGGCGTCCGGCTCGTACCCCGCCGGCGTGGCGACCCGCATCTCCAGCCCGGCGGTCGCGCCGGCGAGCAGCAGCGAGTGGCAGACGTTGTTTCCGTCGCCGACGAACGCGAGCCGTCGCCCGCACAGCGAGCCCAGACGCTGGCGCAGCGTGAGCAGGTCGGCGAGTGCCTGGCAGGGGTGCTCGCGATCGGTCAGCGCGTTCACGACGGGCACCGCGGACGCCTCGGCCAGCTCGACCAGCGTGCGGTGCGCGAACGTGCGCAGCACGATGGCATCGACCCAGCGGCTCAGGTTGCGCGCGACATCTGCCGGCGTCTCGCGCCGCCCCAGCCCGACCTCGTCGGGACCGAGGTAGACGGCGTGGCCCCCGAGCAGATTGACGCCGACGTCGAAGCTGACCCGCGTCCGCAGGCTGGGCTTCTCGAACAGGAGCGCCACCTGCCGTCCGGCGAGGAGCGGGGCGCGGCGTCCGGCCAGCCGATCCCGGCGCAGCGACTCCGCGCGGACGAGGAGCCTTTCGAGCCCGATCCCGACGAGGTCCGCCGCGGACAGCAGGTGCCTCGGCGCATTCGGGATGGCGGACTCAGCATCGCTGCCCGTCTTCGGCCGGTGCGCCGTTGCCACGCCGGCCATCAGGCCGGCTCCTCTGCCGCCGCCACCAGGGCACGGCCGAGGCGCTCGAGGCCGTCGGCACACTCCGCCTCACTGAGGGTGAGCGGCGGGACGACCCGGAGCGTGGTGTCGCCTGTGGCGTTGACCAGCAGCCGCTCCCGATCGCGGGCGATCGCGACCGCCCGCTTGGCCCATGGACCGGCTGTCTCCAGCCCGAGCAGCAGGCCCCGCCCGCGCACCTCGATTCCGAGACCGTCGGCCACGAACCGGGCGAGGCCGCCGGCAAGCTGCCGGCCGCGCGCGCGGGCGTTCTCCAGCAGGCCGTCAGCGTCGATGACCTCCAGCGTCGCCAGCGCCGCGGCGCACGCGAGCGGATTGCCGCCCAGGGTGGTGCCGTGGTCGCCGGGACGGAAGGCGGCCGCCGCGTCGCGGACCAGCAGGGCACCGATCGGCACGCCGCCGCCGAGCCCCTTGGCGAGCGTCACCGCGTCCGGCGTGACGGGCGTCGCCTCGAACGCGAAGAACGATCCCGTGCGTCCCATCCCGGTCTGCACCTCGTCGAGGATGAGCAGCGCGCCGACGGCGTCGCACGCGGCGCGCGCCGCGGCCAGGTACGCGTCGTCGAGCGGCCGCACGCCACCCTCGCCCTGGATCGGCTCGAGCAGGACGGCGCAGGTTCGCTCCGAGACGGCCGCCTGGAGCGCGGCGACGTCGTTCGGTGGCACGTGCCGGAAGCCGCACGGCAGCGGCGCGAACGGCTCCGTGTACTTCGGCTGTCCGGTGGCCGCCAGCGAGCCGAGCGTTCGGCCGTGGAACGAGCCGTCCAGCGAGACGATCTCGCTCGCACCCCGCGGTCCGCCGTGGCGGCGCGCCAGCTTGATGGCCGCCTCGTTGGCCTCCGTCCCCGAGTTGACGAAGAAGGCGCGGTCGAACGGCGAGCGCTCGAGCAGCGACTCGGCCAGCGCCAGCTGGGGGAGCGTGTAATACAGATTGGAGACCTGGAGCAGGGTCCGCGCCTGCGCTGCGATCGCATCGGCGACGCGCGGGTGAGCATGCCCGAGCACCGCCACCGCGATGCCGGCCACCCAGTCGAGGTAGCGGTTGCCGTCGTCGTCCCACACCCAGGCACCCTCGCCGCGCACCAGGGTGATGGGCTGGCGGGGGTAGACCTGGAGGTGGACGCGGGCCTCGCGCTCCGCGGGCCGCCCGCCCGCGATGCCCACCGACGGAGCCATCGGTCCGGTCACGGGTGCAGCACCATGGCCGTGTTCCAGCGGCGGCGGATGCCGTGCGGCGCGCGGTCGGCGTCGAGCACGCCCGGCACCGAGGACCACGGCACCTCCTCGAAGCCGAAGAGGGCGAAGTACCCCGGGTTGGCGGTGAGCACGTACAGGTCGCGGATGCCGGCGCGACCCGCCTGCTTGACGGTGGAGCGGACCAGCAGCTCGCCGAGGCCGCGGCCCTGCGCCGGCTGGAGCACCGCGAGCGAGCGGAGCTCTCCGATACCGGCGCCGAAGTCGCGCAGCGCCGCGACGCCGACGACATCGCCGTCGAGCTCGGCCACCCGGAACTCGTCGAGCTGTCCGGCGATCTCCTCGCGGCTGCGCGGGAGCAGAATGCCGCGTCGCGCGTAGGTCTCGACCACCCGCCAGATGCCCTCAACGTCGTCGGGCCGGGCAGCGCGGTCGTACGACGCGCCGCGCGTGACGGTCGGGATCGTCCCGCCGGGCCGGAAGCCGGCGGCCGGATCGGATCCCCGGGTCACGGGGCGCTCCCCGGTCGAGCGAGGATCACCGAGCCCGACCGGCGCGGTCGCCGCCACCGAGGTCGCCTTCCCGTTGCGGCTCTCGACCGGCAGCTCGTCGAGGAGCGGTCGCTCCGTGTCCGGCGCCAGCGCCCCGCGGGCGGCGGCCTGCGTCCGGACGGGCATGCCCCACACCTTGATGAAGCCGACCGCCGCCTCGTGGTCGAAGCTGTCCTCGGCGCCGTAGCTCGCCAGCGACAGGTCGTAGAGCGACTCCGGCGAGCGGCGCCCGACGACGATCGCCTGGCCGGGCGCCAGGCGTACCCTCACCTCGCCGGTGACGTGCCGCTGGGTGGAGGTGACGAACTCGCGCAGGGCGCCGGCGAGCTCGCTGTACCAGAGGCCGTCGTAGGCCAGCGTGGCCAGGCGATCGGCCACCCCGCGCTTGAAGGCGAGCAGCTCGCGAGACAGGGTGAGCGCCTCCAGCGCCGCGTGCGCCTCGTGGAGCACGACCGCCGCCGGCGCCTCGTACAGCTCCCGGCTCTTGATCCCGACCAGCCGATCCTCGATGTGGTCGATCCGCCCCACGCCATAGGCGCCCGCCAGCCCGTTGAGCCGCTCCACGAGCGCCGGACCGCGCAGGCGGGCGCCGTCGAGGCTGACCGGCACGCCGCAGGCGAAGCCGATGACGATCTCGCGCGGCTCCCTCGGCGCCCGCTCGGGATCGACCGTCCAGGCGAAGGCATCCGCCTCGGGAGCGGCCCAGGGGTCCTCCAGCGAGCCGGCCTCCACCGAGCGGCCCCACAGGTTGACGTCGATGCTGTACGGCGTCCCCGGCCCCGACTCGATATCGATGCCCCGCGCTCGCGCGTAGGCCAGCTCCTCGTCTCGGCTCATCCCCATCCCGGCCCGCATCGGGGCGATGACCCGGAGCGCGGGGTCGAGGGCGGCGACGGCCACGTCGAAGCGCACCTGGTCGTTGCCCTTCCCGGTGCAGCCGTGCGCGACGTGGCGAGCCCCGACCCGATGCGCCGTCTCCACCAGCAGTCGGGCGATCAGCGGCCGGGCGACCGCCGTGGCGAGCGGGTACACGCCCTGGTAGAGCGCCCCAGCCTGGAGCACCGGCCACACGAAGTCACTGACGAAGACGTCGCGACCATCGACCGCCAGCGCTTGGCTCGCGCCGCCGGCCAGCGCCCGCCTCAGGATCGGCTCCGGCTCGCCGCCGCCGCCGACGTCCACGGTGAGGGTGACCACTTCGTAGCCGCCGGTCTCCCGCAGCCACGGCACCGCCACGGAGGTGTCCAGGCCGCCGGAGTAGGCGAGGACCACGGTCTCGCTCATGGGTTGGTCCCGATCGTCGCCGATCGCGGCGCACCGGTCCGAAGGGATCCCAGGTGGTCGCGCAGGCGGCGCAGTGAGGAACGTCCGCGGCACGCAACGAAGATCGTGTCGTCACCCGCCACGCTGCCGACCACGCCGGGCAGGAAGCTCAGGTCGAGCGCGGAGGCGATTGCGTGCGCCGCGCCGGGTGCGGTGCGCAGGACGAGGAGCGGCGGTGCCTCGTCGATGGCCAGCGGCAGGTCGGCCAGCAGCCGGCGCAGCCGGTCGGGGGCGTCCGGGTCGCCTCGCTCCGCGATGTCGTCCGGGAGCAGGTAGCGGGGCGTCCCGCCGCGCGCCCCGCGCACCACCCCCAGCGTGGCGAGGTCGCGCGAGACCGTCGCCTGGGTGACCGCCATGCCGTGCCGGGCGAGCTCGGCGACCAGCTGCCCCTGCGACTGGATGCGGCCGCTCGCCACCAGCTGGCGGACGAGCTCCAGCCGATCGGTCCTGACGTTCACCGTCGGCCTCCGGCCGCCGCGCCGGCCGCGACCCGCGTCCCGACGGGCTCGCCGGCGAGCGCAGCGGCCACTGCCTCGGGCGAGCGGCCGTCGATGATGCGGACCTCACAGCCGGCGCTCGCGGCGCTGACCGCCGCCTTCAGCTTGGGGACCATGCCCGCGCTGGCCGTGCCGTCGGCGAGCATCGAGGCCGCCTCGTCCGCCGACAGCTCGGCGAGGGTCTCGCCGTCGCGGGCAACGCCCGGCACGTCGCTGCACAGCAGCAGCCTGCCTCCGCGCGCGGCCGCGATCGCTCCTGCCACCTCGTCGGCGTTGACGTTCAGCAGCTCAGCGTGCGGACCGACGCCGATGGATGCGACGACCGGCAGCAGTCCAGCGCCGGTCAGCACGTCGAGCAGCGCGGGATCGGCGCCGACGGCATGACCCACCCGGCCGAGCCGCGGGTCGGCGCGCTCGAGCCGCAGCAGGCCGGCGTCCGCCCCGGTCAGGCCGACGGCGGAGCGACCGGCGGCCGCGAAGGCGGCCACCAGCGAGGCGTTGACGAGCCCCGCCAGGACGGCGACCGCAACCTCGAGCGTCGCGTCGTCGGTGACCCGCAGTCCGTCGTCGGCGCGCGGCTGGAGCCCGAGGCGCAGCTGCCAGTCGGCGAGCTGCCTGCCGCCGCCGTGCACGACCACGCAGCTGCCGTCGGCCAGCGTGGCGATGGCCTCCAGGCTGGACCGATGCGCGCCGGCCACCCCTCCCAGCTTCACCGTCAGCGGAGCGCGGTCGGTCACGTCCGATACTCGCTGTTGATCGCTACGTACTCGGCCGACAGGTCGCAGCCCCATGCCTCGCCCCGGCCGTCGCCGATCCCGAGGTCGAGGCCGAGCCGAACGGTCCGGCCGCGCAGCAGGCGGCTGGCGCGCCGCTCGTCGTACGGCAGCGGCTCGCCGGCGAAGACGCGCAGCGGGCCGATCGAGACGGTCAGGCGCTCGGGGTCCAGCTCGGCGCCGCTGTAGCCGGCTGCACATGCGATCCGACCCCAGTTCGGGTCGCCGCCGTGGACGGCGGCCTTGACGAGGTTCGACGCCGCGACGGCACGCGCCACCAGGCGCGCCTCTGCGTCGTCGCGGGCGCCGGCGACCTCGACCTCGATGAGCGTCCGGGCACCCTCTCCGTCGGCTGCGATCTGGCGGGCGAGGTCCCGGCAGACGGCGCCGAGCGCGCCGGCGAACCGGGCTGCTGCCTGGCTCTCGGGCGCGAGCGTGGCTCCGTCCGCGGCCCCGGTGGCGAGGAGCAGGACGGCATCGTTCGTCGAGCCGTCGCCGTCGACGCTGACCTGGTTGAAGCTTGCGGCGACCGCCGTCGTCAGCAGCTCTCGAAGGAGCGGCGGCTCGATGGCGGCGTCGGTCGCCACGAACGCGAGCATCGTCGCCATCTGCGGGTGGATCATCCCGGCGCCCTTCGCCATGCCGCCGATGCGGACCGTGCGCCCGCCGCCGAGCGCGACCGCCACCGCCGACTCCTTCGGCCGCGTGTCGGTCGTCATGATCGCGCGGGCCGCCCCGCGCGCAGCGGCGCGGGAGCCGCTCAGCCGGATGCGGGAGAGTGCCCCGTCGATCGGCTCGACCGGCAGGCGGGAGCCGATGAGGCCCGTCGACGCGGGCAGCACCTGCTCGACCGGGCAGCCGAGCCGGCGCGCCGCGGCGGCGACGACGCGCTCGGCATCGGCGAGCCCGGCTGCGCCCGTGCCCGCGTTGGCGCAGCCGGCATTGATCACGACGCCGCGCGCATGCCCGCCGGTGGCGACGAGCGCGGTCTCCGCGAGCTGCACCGGCGCCGCGCGGAAGCGATTGGTGGTGAACACCCCGGCGGCGCTGGCGCCGGCGCCGTCGACGGCGAGCAGCGCAAGGTCCGGCGTCGGTCGGCTCCGCAGTCCGGCGGTCGTCGACCCGGCCAGCAGCCCGTGCGCCGCCGTCACGCCGCCGGGCACCGGTTGCCAGGCCGCCACGGGCTCGGCGCGTGCCGCGTCGCGCGGCGGGGCGGTCGCGATCACGGGTAGACCCCGAGCGCCCCGAGCCCGGCCGCCTCGTCGAGCCCCAGCGCGAGGTTCATGTTCTGGATCGCCTGCCCCGCGGCCCCCTTGCCGAGGTTGTCGATGGCCGCCACCACGACCACCCGGCACGGCGCGACCCGCGCGACGTGCAGGAAGGCGTGGTTCGTCCCGCTGGCGAGCTTCGAGGCCGGCGGAGCGTCGAGCAGGTGGACGAAGGGCGCATCGCCGTACGCGTCGGCGTAGAGCGACCCGAGGGTCGAGGCGTCGCGGTCCTCCTTCAGCCGCGCGTAGCAGGTCGCGATGATCCCGCGCGCCTGCGGCACGAGGTGCGGCACGAAGGTGACGTCGATCGCGTCGGCTCCGGCGTCGGCCAGGCCCTGCGCGATCTCCGGCGTGTGCCGGTGACGTCCCAGCCCGTACGGCAGCGTGCTGCCGTCGAGCTCGGTGAACAGGTAGCCCTGCCCGGCGCCACGGCCCGCACCGCTCACCCCCGACTTCGCGTCGACGATGACCTCGCCGTCGAGCAGGCCGGCTGCGGCGAGGGGCGCCAGGGCCAGCAGCGCGGCGGTCGGGTAGCAGCCCGGGTTGGCGATCAGGCGTGCCCCCGGCAGGCGATCGCGCACGAGCTCGGGCAGCCCGTAGATCGCCTCGGCGAGGGCGTCCGGCGCCGGGTGCTCGAAGCCGTACCAG
>DATADA010000170.1:0-1598 GCA_036258775.1 Candidatus Limnocylindria bacterium
GGGACTGCCGCACCTGTTTACGTTCGGGGACCTCGCGTTCTTCGACTGCGGGGGCACGCGGCTCTACCTCCACCGCAAGGGCGAGGACGACTGGCGGCCGGGCTCGCTGCTCTACTTCACCGTCGACGACATCGCCGCCGCATACGACGATCTCGCCCGGCGGGGCGTTCGGTTGGGAGGCGCACCGCACCTCATCCACCGTCACGACGACGGGACGGAGGAGTGGATGGCCTTCTTCGAGGACACCGAGGCGAACGCGCTCGCGCTCATGTCCCGCGTGCCGCCGACGTCGGAGTAGCTTCCCGCCCAGGCGGATCGCTCCTCCCAGATTCACACCGGGTGACCGTTACGTCGCTCGGCGCGGCCCGGCTGCTGCCGAATTCACGCCGGCTGACCGCTAGCGCGGACAGCACCGTCGGGGAGCGTCAGATTCGCACGCGGTGACCAGTACGCGCGGCTCGGGCTCATGCCGCCTCTCTTACGGTCGTCCCATGCGAATCCGGCGATTTTCAAGCGGCGGGGGCGCCGGCCGCGCTCCTGGGCGAGCGTGGCGGCAGCCCGCGGACGCCGCACCGAGTCAGCCGGCCGCGACGAGGGACCCGTAGAGGGCGACGGTCTGCCGAGCGATGGCCGACCAGCTGAAGTGCTCGATCGCCCGCCGGCGGGCGGCTCGGCCCATGGCGGCCCGCCGTGAGGGCGCGGCCATGAGGGCGTTGATGGCGCTCGCCAGGTCCCGCTCGAAGCGATCGGGGTCGACCGGCGACATCGGGTCGTCGGCCCGCAGGCGCACCGGGACCAGCACGCCGGTCTCGCCGTCGACGACGACCTCGGGGATGCCGCCGACCGCGGAGGCGACGACCGGCGTCTCGCAGGCCATCGCCTCCAGGTTGATGATCCCGAACGGCTCGTAGACCGACGGGCAGCAGAAGACGGCCGCGTGGCTGTACAGCTGGCGCACCGCCTCGCGGCTCACCATCTCGTCGATCCAGACGACATTGGCCCGCCGCGCACGGGCCTCGCCGACGCCGTCGCGGACCTCGGCGGCGAGCGCCGGCGTGTCGGCCTGGCCGGCGCACAGGACGACCCCGATGCCGGGCTCGAGGTGGCGGATCGCGCGGACGAGGTGGACGATCCCCTTCTGGCGCGTCACGCGACCGACGAAGAGCACGTACGGCATCGACGGGTCGACGCCGTGGCGCTCCAGCGCGTCGGTCGCCGGGTCGGGCCGGAAGAACTCGGCGTCGATCCCGTTGTGAACGACGTGGACCCGCTCGGGCGGCACCCGGAACAGGCGCAGGACGTCGTCGCGAGTGCCACGGCTGACCGCGATCACGGCATCGGCCATCTCCAGCGCGGTGCGCTCCACCCAGCTCGACAGCTCGTATCCGCCGCCGAGCTGCTCGCGCTTCCACGGCCGCAGCGGCTCCAGCGAGTGGACGGTCACGACCATCGGGATGCCCTGCCCCTTCCGAACCAGGATCCCGCCCAGGTGCGTGTACCAGGTGTGGCAGTGGACGAGATCGGCGTCGATCGGCTCGGCCATGAAGGCGATGCAGCGCGACATCGCCGCGAGCACCGGGCGCAGCGGTGCCGGGGCA
>DATADA010000171.1:0-3117 GCA_036258775.1 Candidatus Limnocylindria bacterium
ACGCCGGCATCGGCGAGGGTGGTGACGTCGCCCAGCGGACGCTGCTCGGCGATGTCGCGGAGCAGGCGGCGCATGATCTTGCCGGAGCGCGTCTTGGGCAGGTCGGGAGTGAACATCACCTGCGCGGGGCGCGCGAACTTCCCGATCATGCGGGCCACGTGCTCGCGCAGCTCCTTCGCGAGGTCGTCCGACGGCTCGCTGCCGGAGCGGAGGATCACGTACGAGAAGATCCCCTGCCCGGTCACCGGGTCGGTGCGCCCCACGACGGCGGCCTCCGCCACGGCCGGGTGCGAGACGAGCGCCGATTCGACCTCGGTGGTCGAGATGCGGTGCCCCGAAACGTTCATGACGTCGTCGACGCGGCCGAGCAGCCAGTAGTAGCCCTCCTCGTCGCGCTTGCAGCCGTCGCCGGGGAAGTAGCGGCCGGGGTAACGCGACCAGTAGGTCTGCTCGTAGCGCTCCGGGTCGCCGTAGATACCGCGCAGGATCGCCGGCCACGGGCGGTCGAGGATGAGGTAGCCGCCCTTTCCGAGCGGGACGCTGTTGCCCGCCTCGTCCACCACGTCGGCGACGACCCCCGGGAACGGGAAGGTGGCGCTGCCGGGCTTCGTGGTCGTGATCCCGGGGAGCGGGGTGATCATGATCATCCCGGTCTCGGTCTGCCACCAGGTGTCGACCACCGGGCACCGCTCGCCCCCGATGTACTTCCAGTACCAGAGCCACGCCTCGGGGTTGATCGGCTCGCCGACCGAGCCGAGCAGCCGCAGGGACGAGAGGTCATCGCCCGCGAACGCCTCGTGGCCGTACTTCATGAGGGCGCGGATGGCGGTGGGGGCGGTGTAGAGAATGGTGGCCCGGTACTTCGCGGCGACCTGCGCCCAGCGGTCCTTGTCGGGGAAGTCGATGGCGCCCTCGTAGATGATCCCGGTCGTGCCGTTGGCCAGCGGCCCGTAGACGATGTACGAGTGGCCGGTGACCCAGCCGATGTCGGCCATGCACCAGTACACGTCGATCTCCGGATGGATATCGAAGATGTACCGATGCGTCGTCGCCACGCCGACCAGGTAGCCGGCGGTGGTGTGCATGATCCCCTTCGGCTTTGCCGTGGTGCCCGAGGTGTAGAGCAGGTAGAGCAGGTCCTCCGAGTCCATCGGCTCCGGCTCCGCCTCCGTCGGCTGACCCGCGACGAGGTCGTGCCACCACAGGTCGCGGCCCTCGGTCCAGGCGACCTCCTCGCCGGTGCGGCGCAGCACGATGCAGTGCTCGACCGATGACGTCTTGGCGATCGCCTCGTCCGCGTTGCGCTTGAGGGGGACGACGGCGCCCTTCCGGTAGCCGCCGTCGGCGGTGATGACGACCTTGCACTCGGCATCCTCGATCCGGCCGGCGAGGGCGTCGGCGCTGAAGCCGCCGAAGACCACCGAGTGCGCCGCGCCGACCCGGGCACAGGCCAGCATGGCGGCGGGCAGCTCCGGCACCATCGGCATGTAGATCGCCACCCGGTCGCCCTTCTGCACGCCGAGCGAGCGAAGCGCGTTGGCCAGGCGGCAGGTCTCGTCGAGCAGCTCCTGGTACGTGATCGTCCGGGTGTCACCCGGCTCCCCCTCCCAGTGGTAGGCGACGCGCTCGCCGAGCCCGGCACGGACGTGGCGGTCCAGGCAGTTGACGCTGATGTTCAGCTTGCCGCCGACGTACCACTTCGCGTACGGCGCATCCCAGGTGTAGAGCTCGCTCCACGGCTCCATCCACTCCAGCCGCCGGCCCTCTTCCTCCCAGAAGGCCCGGAACCCCTCCTCGGAGGAAGTCCGCTCATAGATCGCGGGGTCGCTGAGGAGGGCGTTTGCGGTGAACTCGGCCGGGGGCGGGAAGGTTCGCTCCTCGCGGAGCAGGTTCTCGATGGCCTCGCTGGCGGCCCCGGACTCGGCGCGCGTCTCGGTGGTCATGACGGCATCGCTCCCTGCAGGCGTCACGTCGACTGAGGCCCCGATTCTAGCCACCGCTGTAGCGCCGTCGCCAAAGAGGCTTGCCCGACGCGCGGCCGTGGTGGCAGGATGCACGCCGCGCTGTACCGCGCCGCGAAAGGAGGAAGCGCCGAGAGGAAGCCGAACCGATACGACGCGTGCCCGAGCCTGGATGGAGACACCTATGGAGGAGGGATTGCGTGGCTACCACCGCCCAGGCATCCACAGCCGCTCGTGACTCGTACGACTACAAGCTGCCGTTCGTGATCGGCGCCTCCGCCGCCGGCACGACGATCGAGTGGTACGACTTCTACCTGTACGGCGTCCTCGCCGTCTTCTTCGCGCAGCAGTTCTTCCCGCCGGGCAACGAGGTGGCCGCCCTGCTCTCGGCGCTGGCCACGTTCGGTGCCGGATTCGCGGTCAGGCCCTTCGGCGCGGTCTTCTTCGGTCGCATCGGCGATCTGGTCGGGCGGAAGTTCACCTTCCTGCTGACGATCTCGATCATGGGCGGCGCGACCGCGCTGGTCGGGCTTCTGCCGACGTACGCGCAGATCGGGCTGCTCGCTCCACTCCTGCTCGTCCTCATCCGCCTGCTGCAGGGTCTCGCCCTCGGCGGCGAGTACGGCGGCGCGGCGATCTACGTGGCCGAGCACTCGCCCGACGAGAAGCGGGGCCAGATGACGAGCTGGATCCAGACCACCGCCACGCTCGGGCTGCTGCTGGCGCTGGCGGTCATCGGCATCACCCGCGTCACGCTCGGCGAAGAGGCGTTCGGAGCGTGGGGATGGCGGATCCCGTTCCTGCTGTCGGCCGTCCTCGTCGCGCTGGCGCTGTACATCCGGCTGAAGCTGCGCGAGACGCCGCTCTTCAGCCGCCTGAAGGACGCCGGCCAGTCGTCGACCCAGCCGCTGCGCGACAGCCTCGGCAGCGGGAAGAACTGGGGCTTCATCCTGCTCGCTCTGATCGGCATGACGGCCGGTCAGGCGGTCGTTTGGTACACGGGCCAGTTCTACGCCCTGTTCTTCCTCCAGACGCAGATGGGCGTCGCGTTCGTCGACTCGTACATCATCGTCGGCACGGCGATCGTCCTGGCGACCCCGTTCTTCATCTTCTTCGGCTGGCTGAGCGACCGGATCGGTCGCAAGCCGATCATCCT
>DATADA010000172.1:0-10729 GCA_036258775.1 Candidatus Limnocylindria bacterium
CTGCCGGAGCCGCTCCACCACGCCGCCCTGGTGTCGACCGAGGACGAGCTGTTCCTGATCGGCGGCTACGTCGGAGCCAGCTTCAGCGCGCCCACGGACGCGGTCGTGCGCCTCGACGGCGACGGGTGGACGGCCGCGACAGCGCTGCCGAGCGCGCGCGCCGCGGGCGCCGCCGCGTGGGACGGCGAGCGGGTGGTATACGGCGGCGGAGTGCTCAACGGCGGCGGCCTCGCGCACGACGTGCTCGGCTTCGACGGCCAGGCGTGGACCTCGATCGGGAACCTGTCCTCGCCCCGCGAGCACCTCGCCGCCTCGAGCGACGGCGAGGGGCGCACCTGGCTGCTCGGCGGCCGGATGCTGAGCCTGCTGACGAACACCACCACCGTCGACCTCGTCGCCGACGCCGGCGTGCGACGCATCGCCCAGCTGCCGACCGCCCGCGGCGGCGTCGCGGCGTTCCACGCGCCGGAGCTGGGCGCCTGCCTGACCGGTGGGGAGGAGCCGTCGCGCGCGATCGACGCGGTGGAGTGCGTCGACGCCGACGGGCGCCTCACGGTCCTGCCGCCGCTGGCCGAGCCGCGGCACGGTCACGGCGCCGCGGTCGTCGATGGCGTGGCGTACGTGCTGCTCGGCGGGCCACAGCCGCTGCTCACCGTCAGCCCGACCGTTCAGGCGCTGGAGGTCGCAGCCGCGGACTGACCGCCGGGGCAGCCGCCCGGCTGTGCTACGGTTTCGGCTGTGCGCCGGCCCACCGGGCACGAACAGCCAGGCGACCCCTGCATCTCCACGGACGCCGCACGGCACTCCGTGGCGGAGGAAGCGTGGGACTCCTCGACGGCCTGCTCGGCCTCCTCAGCCACGACGTCGGGATCGACCTCGGCACCGCGAACACCCTGGTCACCGTCCGGAACCGCGGGATCGTCATCAGTGAGCCGTCGGTGGTGGCCATCGACGAGCGGACGAAGCGCGTCCTGGCCATCGGCGCAGAGGCGAAGCGGATGGTGGGCCGCACGCCGGCCGGGATCCTCGCCATCCGGCCCCTCCGCGACGGGGTGATCAGCGACTTCGACTTGACCGAGCAGATGATCCGCTACTTCATCGCGAAGGTGCACGACCGATACGCGCAGGTCCGGCGGCCGCGCGTCGTGATCGGCATCCCGTCCGGCGTCACCGAGGTCGAGAAGCGGGCGGTGCGTGACGCGACGCTGAGCGCCGGCGCGCGCTGGGCGCGGCTCATCGAGGAGCCGATGGCCGCCGCCATCGGCGCCGGGCTGCCCGTCAGCGAGCCGTCCGGCAGCCTCATCGTCGACATCGGCGGCGGCACGACGGAGGTCGCCGTCATCAGCCTCGGCGGGATCGTGGTGAGCCGCTCGATCAGGGTCGGCGGGGACGAGATGGACGGCGACATCGTCGCCTTCGCCAGACGCGAGTACAACCTGCTGATGGGCGAGCGCACCGCGGAGGAGATCAAGATCTCGCTCGCCACGTCCGGCGCAGCCGACGAGGATGGCCGGGTCACCTTTCGCGGCCGGGACCTGCTGACCGGCCTGCCGCGCAGCATCGAAGTACCGCCCGACCAGGTCCGCGAGGCGCTTGAGCCGTCGGTCGCCCAGATCGTGGAGGCGATCCGCGAGACGATGGAGGAGACGCCGCCGGAGCTCGTGGCCGACATCATCGAGCACGGGATCGTGCTCGCCGGCGGCGGGGCGCTGCTCGCCGGGCTCGACCGTCGGATCGCGCAGGCGACCCGGATGCCGGTGCACGTCGCCGACGATCCACTGACCTGCGTCGTTCGCGGCACCGGCAGGGTGCTCGACGATCTCGACGCGCTCGAGCGCGTGCTCGTCAGCGAGCAGTACGCCGGCGCCGGGCACTAGGCCTCAAGGGAGGGAGCGTGATCGCGGGCGCGCCGCGCGGCAACCGCGCCGGGCGCCGGTGGGCCGGCCTCACCGTGGTCAGCCTGCTCCTCCTGCTCGTCAGCCAGACCGAGGTCGCCCTCGCCCTCCAGCGCGCGAGCGCCCGGGCGCTGGAGCCGGCGCGCGGGGCGCTCGTCGGCGCGGGCCGCGCCGTCGCGGGCGTCTTCGGGACGATCGGCGAGATCGACCGGCTGCGCGGCGAGAACGAGCGGCTCCGCGCCGAGCTGGCCGGTGCACGACAGCGAATCGCGGCGCTCGACCGGGCGGCCGACGAGAACGAGCGGCTGCGTGAGCTGCTCGGCATCCGCGACGCGCTCGACATGGACGTCCTCGCTGTCCGCATCACGGGCCGCGACCCGTCGAACTTCAGCTGGGAGCTCGGGATCGATGCCGGGACCGACCGGGGCGTGCGACCCGGGATGCCGGTGCTCGGCTCGGCCCGCGGCGCCGGGGCGCTGGCCGGGCTGGTGGTCGATGCGGGGCCGGACGGCGCGCGGGTGCGGCTGACGATCGATCCGCGCTCGAGCGTGGTGGCGGTCGACCAGGCGACCGGCGCGCTCGGCGAGGCGCGCGGCCAGCCGGGGGGCGGCCTCGTCTTCGTCCAGGTCCCCGTGAGCGAGAGGGTCGAGGTCGGCGACGCCATCGTGTCGGCCGGCGTCAGCCTGCAGCCGGACGCCCGCAGCCGGTATCCGAGGGGCCTGCTCATCGGTCACGTGGAGGCGGTCGAGGCCGACGACAACGCGCTCACCCAGACCGCCTTCCTGCGGCCGGCGCTCGACCCGAGTGCCGTGGACCGGCTGCTCGTCGTGCTGTCCTTCGAGCAGGGCTGACCGGCGACCGTCCGGGTCGCGGCCGGACGATGGGTGCGGGAGGGTTGCGGGACCATGGGACCATTGGGCGCCGGTCTCGTGGGACGTAGCGTTCGACGGGCCCGGCGCGTGCCCACGCGTCCCAGCCCGTCAAGGAGTGTCCATTGCCAGTCCGCCCCCGCGCGCTGCTCGGCGCGCTTTCGTTCCTCGTCCTCGCCACCGCTCTCGCCCTGCCGGCCTCGGCGCGGGCCGCGGGTCCCAAGGTGGTCATCATCGTCGGCCCGGTCGGGTCGCTGACACAGACGTACATCGACTACGCGAACT
Source organism: Candidatus Limnocylindria bacterium (assembly GCA_036258775.1). Taxonomy (GTDB): domain Bacteria; phylum Chloroflexota; class Limnocylindria; order QHBO01; family QHBO01; genus DATADA01. The sequence goes on from DATADA010000172.1 coordinate 3,050, forward strand.
ACGAGGCCCAGGTCGCGGCCGCGGCCGGCGCACAGGTCGTCAAGGTCTACTCGCCGAACGCCACGGCCGCGGCGGTCAAGACCGCCACCACCGGGGCCAACGTCATCATCTACCACGGCCACGGCAACGGCTTCCCGAACCCGTACTCGAGCACCGAGGACCCCAACTCGGTCAACGGCTGGGGGCTGCAGGGGCCGAACGCGAAGGGGACGCACGAGGACAGCTGGTCGAACGGGACGCTGAAGTACTACGGCGAGTCGTGGATCCTGGCCAACATCCGCCCCGCCCCGAATTTCGTGATGATCTACGCCAACGCCTGCTACGCGCCGGGCGCGGGTGAGACGCTGCCGGCGCCGACCGAGTCGGTCGCCGTGGCGCGGGTCAAGAACTACTCCTACCCGGCGCTGAAGCTCGGCGGCACCTACTACGCGACCGACTTCTGGCGTGGCGCCGCGGTGCTGACCGACCTCATCATCCGCAACCCGGGCAAGACGTTCGGCGACATCTTCAAGGCCGCTCCCGGCTACAACGCCAGCGCCCTGCGCAACTTCGACCACGTCGATCTGTCCGGCGCCGAGCGCGTGTGGGTCCAGAAGACGACCGATGCCTACCTCGGCACGAACTACTGGTACGCCTTCGCGGGCGATCCCAACCGCGCCCCCTCGGGCACGAGCGGCACGACTACCGGACTGACGGTCGAGCGCTGGACGGCGGCGGACCGGTACGGCGGCGCTGCCGTGACCTCCGCGAACCACTTCTCCGCCGGCGTGCCGGTGGCCTACGTCGCGACCGGGCTCAACTACCCCGATGCCCTCGCCGGCGGCGTCGTCGCCGGCCGCACCGGCGGCCCGGTGCTCCTCGTCCACACCGATTACATCCCGACCGCCACTGCCAACGAGCTGAAGCGGCTGCAGCCGGGCAGGATCGTCATCTTCGGCGGCCCGGCCAGCGTGAGCGAGACGGTCGCCGCCCAGCTCGGCGCGTACACCGCCGGCGGCGTGACCCGGTCTCCGGGCACGGACCGCTACTCGGGCGCGGCCGCGATCTCGGCGGCGCACTTCGCGGCGGGCGCGCCGGTCGCCTACGTGGCGACCGGCACGAACTTCCCCGACGCGCTGGCGGGCGTGAGCCCGGCCATCGGCGCCGGTGGGCCGATCCTCCTGGTCAAGCCGGACGCCATCCCCGGCGTCACCGGACAGGAGCTGAAGCGGCTGCGGCCGGGGCGGATCGTGATCCTCGGCGGGCCGGGGAGCGTCAACGAGAGCGTCGCGTCGCATCTCGCGGCGTACACCGCCGGCGGCGTGACGCGCATCACCGGCGCCGATCGCTACGTCGGCGCGGCGGCCATCTCCGCGGCGCACTTCGCCAGCGCATCGACGGTGTTCGTCGCGACCGGCCTCAACTTCCCCGACGCGCTGGCGGGCGGTCCGGTCGCCGGTCGGCTCGGTGCTCCCCTGCTGCTCGTGAAGACCGACTCGGTGCCCTCGTCGGTCGCGACCGAGCTCCGCCGCCTGTCGCCGACGAGGGTCATCGTCCTCGGAGGGCCGGGCAGCGTCTCGGACGGCGTCATGGCCCACATCCGGAGCATCCTCGGCGGCTGAGCGCCCGCATAGCCCATTCGTACCATCGCCCGGGCGCCGGGCGGTCGGTACGGTGGGGAGCCGAGCGGTCCGGAGGAGTCCCGAGCCGCCTCACGGAAGGAGTCACGTGCCGGTGATGACCAGAACCCGCCTCCCCGCTGCCGTCGTGCTGGCGGCGATCCTCCAGCTCGTCGCGGTGACGTCTGCGGTCGCCAACGACCCGGCGGACGGGTCGGTCGTCCTGCCCGACGGCCGGGTCCTGCCGCCGATGCCGGCGGAGATGCTGAGCGAGCCATCTGTCCACGCCGAGATGGCCGGCTCGAACCCGAGCACACCGGCCACCCAGCCCGGCAACACGACCACGGCGCCGCTCGCGGATCCCGCCACGGTCCGCGTCGCGTCGGCCGGGGGCGAGGAGGCGGGAAGCGTCGCGGCGGCCGCCGAGGTGACGAGCGTAGCCGCCGTCGGACCGGCCGGCGCGCTGCCCAACGGCCTCCGCAAGGAGGTGCTCGGGTTCCTGCCGTACTGGATGATGGACGGCTCCCTCTCGACGCTGCGCTACGACCTCGTCTCGACCATCGCCTACTTCGGGTTGACCGCGCGCTCGGACGGCACTCTCGTGCGCAGCGGTGCCGGCTGGACGGCCTGGAACTCGGCCGCCATGACGGATGTCATCAACCGCGCGCACGCGCGCGGCGTCCGGGTCGTGCCGGTCATCGAGATGTTCGCCTGGGACGGCAACTACGCGCCGATGAGCACCCTGCTCCGCACCGCGACGTACCGGGCGCGCCTGGTCGCCGACATCGTGGGGCAGGTGCGCGCCCGCGGCGCGGACGGCGTCAACATCGACTTCGAGCCGGTGCCCACCGAGCTGCGCAGCTACTTCACCGCCTTCGTGCGCGAGGTGAAGGCCGGGCTCGTGCGCGCCGGCGTGCGCTCGTACGTCACCGTCGACACCCTCGCCGGCGCCGCCAGCTGGGCGACCGGCTACGACGTGGTGGGGCTGACCGCCTCGGGCGCCGCCGACGCGCTGATGGTGATGGCCTACGACTACAGCTGGCCCGGATCGTCGCGCGCCGGCGGAGTGGCCCCCGAGGAGAGCCCGTACGTGTTCGACAACACCGACGCGCTCGCCGCGCACCTCGCCCTCGTGCCGCCGGGCAAGCTGATCTGGGGCATCCCGTACTACGGGCGCACGTGGCCGACCAAGGACGCCTCCCTCAACTCGCTCACCTGTCGCAGCTCGACGATCTGCCCCGGGGGGCGCGTGTTCGCGCCGAACTCGTCGTTCGCCTGGTTCTACACCGGCGCCAAGAAGCATGCGGCCACCTACGGGCGCCGCTGGGACAGCGTCGGCAAGGTGCCGTGGTACGCCTGGTACGACTCGCCGAACGCGACCTGGCAGCAGGGCTACTACGACGACCCGACCTCGCTGCGGGCCAAGTACGCGCTCGTCCAGAACAACCGGCTGGCGGGGATCGGCATCTGGTCGCTGCTGATGGACGCCGGCACGCCCGACCTGTGGGGCGTCATCTACGACCGCTTCGTGAAGCTCGACGTCCGGATCGGCGGCGCCGACCGCTACGCGGGCGCAGCCAACCTGAGCGCCTTCACCTTCGCGCCCGGCGTCCCACTCGCCGTGCTGGCCACCGGCGAGAACTTCCCCGACGCCCTGGTCGGCGCCACGGTGTCGCGCGGCGCGGGCCCGGTCCTGCTCACGCGCAGCACCTTCCTGCCGGCCTCCACCGAGGCGGAGCTGGCCCGGCTGCGCCCGGGGCGGATCGTGGTCGTGGGCGGTCCGGCGAGCGTCTCCGACGCCGTCGTGGCCCGCGCCGCGCGCTATGCCGCCGGCGGTGCGACCCGCATCTCCGGCGCGGATCGCTACCAGGGCGCGGCCAACGCCAGCGCGAGCATGCACGCCCCGGGCGTGCGCGTCGCCTACGTGGCCTCGGGCGAGAACTTCCCCGACGCGCTCGCCGGCTCGCCGGTCGCCACGCGCGACCGGATGCCGCTGCTGCTCGTCCGCTCCGGCTCGGTCCCCACCGCCACCGCCGCCGAGCTGACGCGTCTGCGACCGGGCCGGATCGTCGTCTTCGGTGGGCCGGGCACCGTCGGCGACGCCGTCCTCGCCTCCCTGGCGCGGTACACCGCCGGCGGCGTGACGCGCATCACCGGCGCCGACCGCTACGCGGGGGCCGCGAACATCAGCCGGACCTACTTCGGCGCGGACGTTCCGGCCAACGTCTACGTGGCGACCGGCACGAACTTCCCGGATGCGCTGGCGGCGGCGGCGGTCGCCGCCCGCAAGGAGGCGCCGGTGCTGCTCGTGCGTCCCGATTCCCTGCCCTCCGCGACCGCGGCGGAGCTGAGGCGGCTGAACCCAAGCCGGGTCATCATCGTGGGCGGGACGGGGAGCGTGAGCGACGGCGTGCGGAACGCCATCCGCTCGCTCTGGCCGTGACGCCCGGCGAAGGTACCGGCGGGGCGGCTCCCGGGGGCCCGTCGGCCCCCTGACCATCGGCGGATCGCCGGCGGTCATCGGGCCCGGTACGGTAGCGACGTCCCTCCCCTCCCGGCCCCCTCCCTCGGAGCTCGCATGACCGCCAACACCGTCTCGCCCTGCCCGGTGCTGCCCCGATTCTCCCGACTCGCCGCCCTCGCCGGCATCCTCGCGGTCGCTGCCGCCGCCATCACTGCCGCTCCCGCGGCCGCGGTGGGCGGCGACGTGTACGTCGAGCTCGCCAACGAGAAGCGGGCGAGCGTCGGCCGCGCCGCCGTCACCCTGTCCGCCGCGACCGACCGGATCGCGGTCGAGCGCGCGGATCAGATGGCCGCCGGCGACGAGTTCGAGCACGACATGGCGTACGTCGAGGCGCGCCTCAAGCAGCTCGGCGTCTGCTTCAGCACGTACGGCGAGATCATCGCCTGGGAGAAGGGCTACAGCTCGTACTCGTACGCCCGCACCGTCGACGCCTGGTGGGCCTCGCCGGGGCACCACGCGATCATGGTCGGCGACTACAACGCCGCCGGCGGCAGCTGGGCCAAGTCGACGAAGAGCGGCGTCATCTACTCGGTGATGATCTTCGTGAAGCTCTGCGCGGCGCCGACGGCGTCGGCGACCGTCTCGCGGATCACCGGGGTGGACCGCTACGCGGGCGCGGCGAACCTCAGCGCGGTTACCTTCGCCGCCGGCCGCCCGGTCGCGTACGTGGTCAGCGGCGAGGGCTTCGCCGACGCGCTGGCGGCCGGTGCCGCCGCCGCCCGCGCCGACGCGCCGTTGCTGCTGGTGCGCTACGGCGGCGTGCCGGCCGCCACGGCCAACGAGCTGGGGCGCCTTCGTCCGGGCCGCATCGTGGTCGTCGGAGGCCCGGGGACGGTGAGCGACGCGGTCCTCGCCGAGCTGGCTCGCTACACGGCCGGCGGCGTCACCCGCATCACGGGGGCGGACCGCTATGCAGGCGCGGCGAACCTCAGCGCGGTGACCTTCCCCGCCGGGCTGCCGGTCGCCTACGTCACCACCGGCGAGAACTACCCCGATGCCCTCGCGGCATCGGGCGCCGCCGGCCTCAACGGCGCGCCGATCCTGCTCACGAAGCGCGACGGCCTGCCGCGCGCGACGGCGAACGAGCTGACCCGGCTGCGCCCCGGCCGGATCGTGGTGCTCGGCGGCTCCGGCAGCGTGAGCGATGCCGTGGTGGCCGCCCTCTCCCGGTACAGCGGCTCGGTGAGCCGGATCACGGCGCCCGACCGCTACGCCGGCGCGGTTGCGCTGTCCAGGATCAGCTTCGCATCGGCCCGCACGGTGTACGTGGCCACCGGTGCGAACTTCCCCGACGGCCTCGGCGCCGGCGCGGTCGCCGGCGGCCTGCCCGGGCCGCTCCTGCTCGTCCCAACCGACTGGCTGCCCACGTCCGTGGCCGAAGAGCTGCGGCGGCTGGGGCCGACCCGGGTCGTTGTCGTCGGCGGCCCCGGCTCGGTCTCCGACGGCGTCCTCTCCGCCATCGACGCGGCCCTGCCCTGACGCTCGCGCGCGTCGCCTTGGCGGCGGCCGGTCCGGCTAGAATCTCGGCCCCATGACGAGCATCGCGGCGGCGCGTCGGTCGGACGGCCGCGTTCCGAACCAGCTGCGGCCGGTCAAGATCGTGCCCGACTACCTCAAGTTCGCGGAGGGATCGGTCCTGATCCGGGTCGGGGAGACGCGGGTCATCTGCGCTGCCACGATCGAGGACCGGGTGCCGGGCTGGATGCGCGGCAAGGGGTCCGGCTGGGTCACCGCGGAGTACAGCATGCTGCCGCGGGCGGGCACCGAGCGCAGCCAGCGCGAGGCGGCACAGGGCCGCGTCGGCGGCAGGACGCACGAGATCCAGCGGCTCATCGGTCGCTCGCTGCGCGGGGTCGTCGACCTGCGCCGGCTGGGCGAGCGGACGATCACGCTCGACTGCGACGTCATCCAGGCCGACGGCGGAACGCGCACCGCGTCCATCACCGGGGCCTACGTCGCCCTGGCGCGGGCGATGCGCCGCTACGGGATGGGTCACCTGCTCACCGGCCAGGTGGCCGCCGTCAGCGTCGGCATGGCCGGCGGCCAGGTGCTGCTCGACCTCGACTACTCGGAGGACTCCGCCGCGGAGGTCGACTTCAACGTGGTCATGACCGACGACGATCGCTTCGTCGAGGTGCAGGGGACCGCGGAGGGCAAGGCGTTCAGCCGCGCCCAGATGGACCAGATGGTCGAGCTCGCGGCCGCCGGGATCCGCCAGCTGTTCGCGATCCAGCGCACCGCCATCGAGGCGTCCGCCGGCGAGTGAGCGACCTCCTGGTCGCGACCAACAACGCAGGCAAGCTGGCCGAGTTCAGGCGCCTGCTGGTGCCGCTGCCCGCCCGCGTGCTGGCCCCCGCCGACGTGGGCCTCGACCTCGAGCCCGACGAGCCGCACGCGACCTACGCCGCCAACGCGGCGGCGAAGGCCGACGCGTTCTGCCGCGCCTCGCGGCTGCTGACGCTGGCCGACGACTCGGGGATCGAGGTCGCCGCCCTCGGCTGGGGACCCGGCGTGCGCAGCGCGCGCTGGGCGGGCGCGGCCGGCCGCAACGCGGAGCGGCTGCTGGAGGAGCTGGGCGACGCCGCCGACCGGCGGGCACGGATGGTGTGCTGGCTGTCCGTCGCGATCCCCGAGGACGGCGACCGCGACCCGCGCATCGAGCTGTTCAGCGGGTCCGTCGAGGGCGAGGTCGCGCGCGAGCGCCGGGGCGGAGGCGGGTTTGGCTATGACCCGGTCTTCCTGCTCCCCACGGGCGTCACCACGGCCGAGCTCGCCGACGAGGAGAAGGACCGCCTCAGCCACCGCGGGCGCGCCGTGGCCGCCGCGCTGCCGCGGCTCCGGGAGCTGCTCGGCGCCTGAGCCGCCCATCCGTCCCATCCCCGTACGGGGACCATCGTCGCGTTCACCGGGACGCATCCCGCCGGTACGGTCGGACCAGACCCGAGCGGGCACGGCGGCAATCGGGCACGCCGACACGCGTCGCCCGGAGCATGGAGCCCATCTGCATCGTGAGTCGCCGCCTGCCCCTGTCCATCCTCGTCCTCCTCACCGCGCTGGCGAGCGCGGTCCCCGCAGCGGCGCGCTCGACCGCCGCCCCCGCAACCGGCGACCCGACCGCCGCCGCACCGGAGCCGAAGGTGGCCGGCGCACAGCCGGCGGCCTACGCGTCGGACCGCGTGATCGTCCGCTGGAAGGACGCCGGCAAGGCGGCTGCGAGCGAGCGAGCCCGGGGGCTGGCGCGGGTCCAGGGCCTGCAGGCGCCCGGTGCGGCGTCGGTGCTGCAGACCGGCGGCAGGCACGTCGATCAGGTGCTCGCCGAGCTGCGCGCCGATGCGAACGTGGCCTGGGCGGAGCCCGACTATCGCGTCACGCTGGCCGGCGAAGTGACCGCGGTCCTCGTCAACGACCGGTGGACCGGGAGCCAGTACACGCTGGACCGGATGCGCGTCCGCGACGCGTGGAGCGTCGAGACCGGCGGCAGCAACGTGATCGCCGTGCTCGACACGGGCGTCCAGGCGAACCACCCGGACCTGCTCGGCCGGGTCGTCGCCGGCTGGG
>DATADA010000173.1:0-2321 GCA_036258775.1 Candidatus Limnocylindria bacterium
GAATCCGTCGAAGCCAGGGACGTATCTCTCACCAGCTGAGCGTTACGACGCCTCGTGCCGGCGGATGTTGAGCTATCTCTCCCCACGTGAGAGATAAGTCCGGCGCGGATGCCCGGCCCGTCGTAAGCCGCATCTGGTGAAAGTTGCTCACGTCGGCGCGGGAGTGGCCGGGCGACCCGCGGGCGACGCGGCGACTTACCAGTCGTGCGACGACGATCCGACGCAACGAATCGGCCGAGAGCGGCACGTTGAGGCAATCGACCCGAAGTGCGTGGGTGCACTCCGCTCGCGCGGCGTTGCTAGCATCGGCCACCGTGGAGGAGACGAGCGCGCACGACCGACCCGGGCAGGCGCCGGACCGCATGCCGCTCGGTGTGCGGCTCTGGTTCGTCTGGGCCTTCGCGCTGCTGGCGATCAGCGGGCTGCTGCTGCCGCGGATCGTCGCGTTCGTCGACTTCAGCCCGCGCGCGCCATTCAGCCTGCTGGGCATCTTCATGATGCTCGAGCTCGCGGCGGTACTGTTCGGGGTGACGGTGGCGCTGCAGCGGAAGCGGATCGCGCATCGGTTCGCGCTCGGCATCGCCTGCCTCCCGGTGCCGATCCTCGCCGGCCTCCCGCCGGCCCTGTTCGGGATGGAGCCAAATGCAGCCGGCGGCTGGTATGCGCTGTTCATCCCGATCGGGCTGGTGCTGACCGTCCTGCTCGTGGGGGCGCTGCTGCGTCCCTCGGCGCGCGGCTGGTTCGTCGAGGATTGAGCTGGCCAACGGCTCCCGGCGCCCGGCTGCCTGGCCGGGGCCACCTGCCCGGCCTTCCTATAATCGGTCGGTGAAGCCGGCCGATCGCGCTCGCCCGACCCTCCCCCATCTCGCATGACGGCGACGGCTCCCGCCCGAACCATGCGTGCCCTGGCCAAGACGCGGCCGGGGCCGGGAGCCGAGCTGGTCGAGCGGCCGGTGCCCACCCCGGGTGAGGGCGAGGTCCTGCTGCGCATGGCGGCCGCGAGCATCTGCGGCACGGACCACCACCTGTTCAGCTGGGACGAGTGGGCCGCCGACAACCTCGTGCCGCCCCGAATCCTGGGCCACGAGCTCGCCGGTGAGGTTACCGCCGTCGGATCCGGGGTGACGCGGGTCCGGGAGGGCGACCTGGTCGGTGTCGAGAGCCACCTCTTCGACTGGACCTGCGTCCAGTGCCGGCGCGGCGACATGCACCTGTGCCGGAACCTGAGGGTCATCGGCGTCCACGTCGACGGTGGCTTCGCCGAGCAGGTGGTCGTGCCGGAGGCGAACGCCATCCAGTCGAACGGGCTGGATGCGGCGGTGGTCGCGCTCCAGGAGCCGATGGGCAACGCGGTCCACGCCGCCTTCGTGGAGCCGATCGAGGGGCGCAGCGTGCTCGTCACCGGCTGCGGCCCGATCGGGCTGTGCGCAGTCGGCGTCGCGCGAGCGGCCGGCGCCAGCCTGGTGCTGGCGACCGACACGGAGCCCTACCGGCTGGAGCTCGCGCGGGCCATGGGCGCGCACCAGGCGCTCGACGCGGCCGATCCCGGCACGCCCGACCGCATCCGACAGGCGACCGGCGGCGATGGGGTCGAGGTGGTGCTCGAGATGAGCGGCGCGCCACGCGCCCTCGCGCAGGCGCTTGAGCTCGTGACGCGCGGCGGGCGCATCAGCCTGCTCGGCATCTTCAGCGAGCCGGTCACGATCGACCTGTCGGACGCGGTCATCCAGCAGGGCGTCCGCCTGCACGGCATCTACGGCCGCCGCATCTACGACACCTGGGAGCGCACCCAGGCCCTGCTCCGGTCGGGCGGGCTCGACGTGAGCCCGATCATCACCCACCGGCTGCCGCTCGACGATTGGGAGCGCGGCTTCGAGCTGATCGCCTCGCGCCACGCCGGCAAGGTGGTCCTCCTGCCCTAGCGGTTCCGCCGGGTCGTGAGGTGCCCAACGGCCCCTCCCCGGCCCCTCCGCGGCCCCTCCCCGGCTCCATCCGCGCGTAACTCTCACCAGGTGGCGCTTACGCCGGCTCCGCCGCGCGGCCCGGCCCAAACCGCGCGTATCTCTCGCCACGTGACGATTACGCGCCCTCTCGGCGCACAGGGCGTCGTAACCCTCACCACGTGAGAGATACAACCCGCGCGCTCGGCGCCCGGGGCGCCCGTGGGCGCACGTCGCCGCGGCAGCCCGGAATAAGCCGCCGGTAAGAACTCGTGCGCGACGATTCTGCGATGCGCGCGATCGCCGTCGGCCGCCTCCTGCGGATGACCCGCATCCGCCGCGGGTTGAGGCAGGAGGACGTTGCCCGGCGGGCGTCGCTGT
>DATADA010000174.1:0-1923 GCA_036258775.1 Candidatus Limnocylindria bacterium
CGCCGCCGCCGACCGGATCCGCTGCGTCGTCCGGATCAATGGCCGCGCGTCGTCGCACTTCGCCGACGACCTGCGGCTCGTCGCCGACGCCGGCCTGCCGACCGTGATGCTGCCCAAGGCCGAGTCGGCCGCGGACGTCGCCGCGGTCCGGAAGCTCGCGCCGCACGCGGCAGTGCTCGCCCTTGTCGAGAGCGCGCGCGGGGTCGCGCGGGTCGACGAGGTGGCGGACAGTCCGGGCGTGGTGCGCCTGGTGTTCGGCACCCTCGACTACGCCCTCGACCTCGATCTCGACCTGGATGACGGCCCGGACGGGCTCGGCTACGCCGCCGACCGGCTGGCGGTCGCCTCCCGGGCTGCTGACCTGGCCGGACCGGTCGCCGGCGTGACGCCCCAGCTCGACGACGAGGCCCGGCTGATCGCTGACCTGGCCTGGGCCCGGCGCCGCGGGTTCGGCGCCAAGCTGTGCATCCACCCATCCCAGGTCGCGCCGATCCACGCCGCGCTGGCGCCGGCTCCGGAGGCGGTCGCGTGGGCCGAGCGGGTGCTCGCGGCCGACGCCGCGTCGCCCGGAGCCGCCCGGCTCGACGGCCGCATGATCGACCTCCCGGTGGTCCGGCAGGCGCAGCGGATGCTGCAGCGTGCCGGGCATTGAAACCCCCCTTTTCACGTCCCTGATCGGAGCGCGTTCATGCCGTCCACCGTCATCGACTCGGCGATCTTCCAGGGCATCTTCAGCAGCGACGAGATGCGGCACGTCTGGTCCGACGAGAACCGGACCCAGAAGTACCTCGACATCGAGGCCGCTCTCGCCAAGGTGCAGGGCGAGCTGGGCCTGATCCCGCAGGAGGCCGCCGACGAGATCGTCAGCCACTGCAGGCTCGACCAGATCGACATGGTCGAGCTGCGCCGGCAGACCGAGCGCATCGGATACCCGATCCTCGGCGTCGTCTCCCAGCTCAACCGCCTGTGCCGGAACGGTCTCGGCGAGTACTGCCACTGGGGCGCCACCACCCAGGACATCACCGACACCGCCACCGTGCTGCAGATCCGGGAGGCCCTCGACCTCGTCGACGGCGACCTCACCGCGATCTCCGCGGCGCTCGCCACCCTCGCACGGGACCACCGCGACACCCCGATGATCGGGCGCAGCAACCTGCAACAGGCGATCCCGGTGACCTTCGGTTACAAGATGGCGGGCCTGCTGTCGGCGATCGAGCGCCACCGGGAGCGGCTGGCGCAGCTGCGCGAGCGCGTGCTGGTCGCGGAGTTCGCCGGCGCCGCCGGCACGCTGGCGTCGCTGGAGACCGGGGCGATGGAGACCCAGGCGGGCCTGTGCGCCGAGCTCGGCCTGGCCCAGCCGGTGATCGCCTGGCACACCATCCGGGACAACATCGCCGAGGTGGGGGCGTTCCTCGGGTTGGTCGGCGGCACGCTGGGCAAGCTCAGCACGGACGTCAAGCTGATGATGCAGACCGAGGTCGGCGAGGTGTACGAACCGTTCGCGCACGGCCGCGGCTCCAGCTCCACCATGCCGCAGAAGCGCAACCCGATCAGCAGCTGCTACATCCACGCGGCGATCTCGGTGGTGCGCCAGCACGCGGCCGCGCTGATGGACGCCATGGTGGCCGACCACGAGCGGTCCACCGGGCCGTGGGAGATCGAGTGGATCGTGCTGCCGGAGGCGTTCTGCCTGATGGCCGGCGCGCTCCGGCAGGCCCGGTCCGTCGTCGAGGGGCTCGAGGTCGATCCACAGGCCATGCGCCGCAACATCGACCTCACCGGCGGGCTGGTCATGAGCGAGGCCGTGATGATGGGGCTGGGGCCCTACATCGGTCGGGAGTACGCCCACGACCTCGTCTACGACATCTGCCGGGACGCGGTCGCGCAGGGGCGTCCGCTGCTCGACCTGCTGGCCGAGAACGA
>DATADA010000175.1:0-12912 GCA_036258775.1 Candidatus Limnocylindria bacterium
TTGAACCAGATGTGCGCCGCCTCGTGCAGCGTCACGAACGGGTCCGGGTCGAAGTGCATCTCGATCGTCCGGCTCAACGGCTCGTAGATGCCCGCGTAGTCGCCGAGCCGGCTGTACGCCGCCTCGCGCACCGTCAGCGCGCCGGCGATCGGGTAGTCGAGCCCGATGGCATCGACGAGCGCCGGCAATCCATCGGTCAGGGTCTCCTGCACCGCATCGGCCCATGCGGCGTCGTCCTCCCAGGCCCGAAGCCGGATCTCGGCCGGCCGGTCGCCGAGGGTCACGGTGAAGTCACGCTCCAGGGTGAGCGGGGCGCGGCGCTCGATGACGACGTGGCTGAAGTACTCGAGCGGCCGTGGGATGTCGGTCGAGCTGAGCACGAGCGCGCGGCCCTCGCCGGGCGTCATCCGCATCTCCCCGATCTCGACCGAGGCGCGGTAGTCGCCCGGCACGACCAGGGTCACGCTGCTGCCCGGGGTCTCGGGCGTGCCGTACGCCCACACCGGCACGCTGAGGAAGTTTCGCGTGATCACCAGCGGCCGATACGGGTCGCCACCGGGGTCCACCAGGTCGAAGGTGAGCGTGAACGCGTAGCTCTGCTGGTAGAAGACCGAGCGCGAGAAGACGACGTCGAGGGCGATGTAGTCGTCCGTCTCCTCGGCGACCTCCACAGTCAGCGGCTGGCCCTCGCCCGACGCGGCGAACCCGGTCGCACCGGGTTGGACCGCCAGCGTCACGCCGCTGAAGTAGAAGCGTTCGGTGGCGCTGTCGGGCATGTTCGAGGTGGCGGTGGCATCGACGGTCACGCGGACGCGCCCGCTGTCCGGGGCGACCTCGTAGCGAGCGCTCGTCACCACCGCCAGCGGATCGGCGGCACGCACCGCGCCCGGATCGGCGCCGATGGACCACAGGACGAGGACGAGGGGGAGGGCGAGGCGTGCGGCTCGGACCGCTGACATTGCGCCGGGAGTATGCGGTCTACTCGGTCGGCCCGCAGGCGGACCTTCGGCCGACCCAGACGAACCGAAGGGGCGCCCGGTGGGCGCCCCTGCGGCGTGGTGTTCGGTTGGCCTGAGCGCTCAGGCGCTGGCGGCCTGCTCCTCGAGGCCGAACGCCTGCTCGAGCGCCTCCAGCGGCCGGAAGCCGACGGCCGCGCGCGGCGGCTCCCCCTTCCGGAAGAGCGCCACCGTCGGGATGCTCATGATTCCGTAGTGCATGGCCGTGTGCGGGTTGGCATCGACGTCGAGCTTGAGGACCTCCACCTTGCCGGCGTACTTGTCGGCCAGCTTCTCGACCTCCGGCGCCACCATGCGGCACGGGCCGCACCACGCCGCCCAGAAGTCGACGACGACCGGCTTCTCGTTCTCGAGCACGAGCTCCTCGAAGGTGGCATCGGTCACTTCACGGACGTTCGACATGGGTCTGTTCTGATCCTTTCTGTTGGGCCGCCTCAGCCGGCGACCTGCTGGAGAATTCGGTACGCATCGATGACGGTCTCGTCCGCCAGACGGTAGTAGACCGTGCTCCCGTCGCGCCGGCTGAGGACCAGCCCCGCCGAGCGGAGCACGGCGAGATGCTGGCTCATGTTCGGCACCTGGCAGCCGACGTCCCGGGACAGCTCGCCCACGCTCCGCTCGCCCTCCGCGAGACGCTCCAGCACGCAGAGCCGCTTCGCGTCGGCCAGCGCCCGCGCGACCGTTGCCGCCCGCTCGCGCGACTGCTCGGGGGAGTTGGACGAAACCATGCGCAGTCATTGTCTCATTACTTGCGCAATCACGCAAACATCACCGCGGCCCCCGCGCGTCGCGGATCGTGACAGGCGAGCTGTCGCGGGCAGTGGTCACGATCGTCCCATGATCGTTCAGCTCACCTGCCCCTGGTGCGAGGACGAGCTCCCGTTCGAGGTGGACGAGGCGTCGGACGAGGTCGCCTGCACCGCCTGCGGGACCCGCCTCAACTTCGCCCCGGACCCGGTCGCCACCTTCCTCTACGACGCGGCCTGAGCGGGAGGCGCCGAGGCGCCCTCCGGCGGCGGCAGGCCGAGGTGCTCGCAGAGGAAGCCGACGGTTCGGCGCTCCCGGAGCAGCAGCATCTCCCCGCGCCTGGGACCGTGTCGCTCGCCGGGGAGGACGAGCAGCTCCGGCGTCGTCGCCTCCGCGCCCGCCGCGGCGAGCAGCCGCACGGTGTGGCGGAAGTGGACGTTCTCGTCGAGCGCCCCGTGGACGAGGAGGAGCGGCCGCCGCAGGGTCGCCGCCCGGCCGAGCAGCGAGCTCGCCTCGTAACCGTCTCGATTCTCCGCCGGAGTTCCGAGGTACCGCTCGGTGTACGCCGTGTCGTATCCCGTCCAGTCGGTCACCGGCGCACCGGCGACCCCGGCCACGAACGCGTCCGGCGCCTCGAGCAGGCAGCCGATGGCCAGGTAGCCGCCGTAGCTCCAGCCGTAGATCGCGACCCGGTCGGCATCGATCTCGCCGCGCTCGGCCAGCGCGCGCACCGCGGCCAGCTGATCTTCGACCTCGACCCGGCCCAGGCGGCCGGCGAGTGCGGCCTCGAAGGCTGTGCCGCGATTCGCCGTGCCACGGTTGTCGACGACGAGGACGGCGGCTCCGGCGGCCGCCAGCAGCTGGGCGCGCATCTCGGCCGTCACGCTCCACGCGTTGGCGACCCGCTGCGAGCGCGGCCCGCCGTACGCCGACACGACGAGCGGGCACGGCTCGTCCGGCGCCCTTGCCGGCCGGTGGAGCGCCGCGTGGAGGACCGTCTCACCGTCGGCCGCGCGAAGCTCGAGCAGCTCAGGGGGAGGGAGGCCATCCGTTACGTCCGCGGCGGGCTCGTCCAGCAGAACGGGCGCGCGTCCGTCGCGGAAGCGGACCTCGACGCGAGGCGGCGAGTCCAGCGACGAGTGCGTATCGATCCAGCCGGACGCGTCGGGGGCGACGACGGTCTCGTGCCAGCCCGGCTCGCTCGTCAGCCGCTCGGGCTCGCCGCCGGCCAGCGGCATGACGTAGAGGTGGCGCTCCAGGACCCCGTCTCGGGTGGCGAGGAACCAGACCTCGCCGCGCGCCTCGTCGACGTGGGCCACCGATGTCACCGCCCACTCGCCGCCGGTGAGCTGCCGTGCGCGCGAGCCGTCGGGCGCGCGGAGCTCGAGGTGCCGGAAGCCGGACGGCTCCGTGGCGCGCAGCACGCTGCCATCGGCAAGGATCCGCGTCGCGTCGTCGAGGTTGACCCACGGCGTCCCCTCCACGACCCACGCGACACGGGCCGCCCCGCCGCTGTCGACGCGCAGCCACGTGAGCGACCGCTGGTCGCGGCGCAGCACGGCGACCAGGAAGTCACCGCGCGGATGGGGCACGACCCGGGCGAGATAGTCGTCATCGGCCATCGGCAGCCGCACGTCGGCCTCGCCGCCGCCGCCCGGATCCGCGAGCCGGAGCGTGACCCGCGCGTTCGGGCCGCCGGCGAACGGGTAGCGGTGCTCCTCGTGCGACGGCGGGTCCTCCTCCCAGTGGGGGATCACAAACCGCGCGAGCGGCCGCTCGTCGACGTGCGCGTAGGCGAGGAGCGAACCGTCCGCGCTCCACCAGTGGCCGTCGGTACGGCCGAGCTCCTCGGCCGCGACGTATTCCGCCGCCCCGTTGCTGATTCCGTCGCCCGCGTCGCGGCTGATCCGCGTGCAGCGTGCCTGATCATCGGTCAACGCCACCCAGAGCTCGGCGTCGCGGACGAACGAGACCCGGTCGCCCGTCGGCGAGAGCTGGGGGGCCGCCGCGCCGGCGGCCGCGCCCAGCTCCCGTGGCGGCTGGCCATCCCGCGACAAGAGGAGCTTCCCGGCGAGGGGGACGAGCAGGACCGGCGGGTCGTCTCGCTCGGCCCACGCATAGTCGGTGACACCGAGCCCGGTCGCGCGCTGCCGCTGCCGGCGCAGCACCTCCTCCAGCGGCAGGCTCTCCTCGGTCGCCTGCTCGGGCGCGGGTCGAACCAGCTCGCGGGGCGCCGGGTCGGCGAGATCGCGCCACCAGAGGCTGCGGACCAGCGAGCCGCGCGGGCCGTGGAGATACGTCACGGCGGCACGCCCCGGCACCCACGCCGGCTTGACCGGCGCATCGAGACCGGGCGCCGGCTGCCGGGCGGCGTCGGCGATGGTGAGGCGCCGGCGGGGCGCCGTCACGCCGACGGCTCTTCCTCGATCTCGATCGTCTCGATCCGGTCGCCGGGCTGGCGGTCGCGGCCGGGGTCGCGCTCGCGGATGGAGCGCAGGACGCCCATCCCCTCAACAACTCGACCGAAGACCGAGTGGCGGCCATCGAGGTGGGGGGTGGGCGCGAGGGTGATGAAGAACTGGCTGCCGTTCGTATTCGGGCCGGCGTTGGCCATCGACAGCACGCCGGCGGAGTCGTGCCGCAGCGACGCGCTGAACTCATCGTTGAACTGGTAGCCCGGGCCGCCGCGCCCGGTGCCGGTGGGATCACCCGCCTGCGCCATGAAGCCGGGGATGACCCGGTGGAACGTCGTCCCGTCGTAGAAGCCGGAGCGGGCGAGGTTCACGAAGTTCTCGACGGTCAGCGGCGCCTGGTCGGCAAACAGCTCGCACACGATCTCGCCGCGAGCGGTGCGGATCCGGGCGCGGTAGCGCCCGGTTGTGTCGAGCGTGCCGCTTGGCGGCCCTGGTCGTTCGGTCATGGGACCGATGCTAGCCGACTGCTAGCCTAGCCGGGTGACCCGTACCCTCTTCACCGGCGCGATGATCTTCGACGGGACGGGTGCGCCGCCGGCACCGGGTGACGTCGCGGTGGAGGACGGCCGCATCACCGAGGTGGGCGTCGGTCTCGACGGCGACGAGCGGGTGGACGTCGGCGGCAGGACGCTCCTGCCGGGGCTCTTCGACTGCCACACCCACGTCGTGGTCAGCCACGTCGACGAGCTGCGCAACCTCCACGCGCCGTTCAGCTACCGCTTCTACGAGGCGGCCAGGAACCTCGACGCGACGCTGCGCGCCGGCATCACGACGGTCCGCGATGCCGGCGGCGCCGACCTCGGCATCAAGCAGGCCGTCGGCGATGGATTGATCCGTGGCCCGCGCATGCAGATCAGCCTCTCGATGATCAGCCAGACCGGTGGACACGGCGACTCGTGGGTCGCCTCCGGCCAGGAGGTCCATACCTTCTTCCCGCCTCACCCGGGGATCCCGGACACCCGGGTCGACGGTCCCGACGAGGTGCGCCGGGTGGTGCGGCAGCTGGTCCGCATGGGCGCCGACGTCATCAAGGTCGCCACCTCCGGCGGCGTCCTTTCGCCCCGCGATCGGCCGACGCACGCACACCTGCGCCCCGCGGAGCTCGAGGCGCTCGTCGAGGAGGCGGAGGCGGCCGAGGTGTTCGTGATGGCGCATGCCCAGGCCACGCCGGGGATCAAGAACGCGATCCGCGCCGGAATCCGTTCGATCGAGCACGGCATCTACCTCGACGACGAGGCGATCGAGCTGATGCTCGAGCGCGGCACGTGGCTCGTCCCGACGCTGCTCGCGCCCCGCGGCGTGTTGCGTGCGGCGGAGGCCGGCGCGGCCATCCCGCCGGCCGCCGTCGCCAAGGCGAGGGAGGTGGTCGACATCCATCGCGACGCCTTCAGTCGCGCCGTCTCGGCGGGAGTGAGGATCGCGATGGGCACCGACAGCGGCGTCACGCCGCACGGCGAGAACCTCGGTGAGCTGCCGCTGATGGTCGAGGGCGGCATGTCCCCGGCGCAGGCGCTGGTCGCGACGACCCGCGGCGCCGCCGAGCTGATGGCCCTCGACGGCGAGCTGGGCACCATCGAGCCGGGCAAACGCGCGGACCTCATCGTGGTCGACGGCGATCCGCTCCAGATCGCCACCCTGGGCGAGCGAATCGAGGCGGTGTACCAGGACGGCAACCGGGTCGTCTGAGGGTGATCGAGGCGGCCTACTCCCCCGGGCTGAAGGGAATCGTGGCCGGCGAGACGCGGCTGGCCATGATCGACGGCGCGCGTGGCCGGCTGCTGTACCGCGGCTACCCGATCGGCGAACTGGTCCAGCGGGGCTCCTACGCGCAGGTCGCCGAACTCCTCTGGACGGGCGAGTGGCCGGAGGCGGCGCGGCTTCCGTGCGCGGCGCTCCCCGAATCCGTGCTCGCGGTCCTGCGCGACCTCCCGCCCAGCACGAGCGCCATGGACGCACTGCGTACCGCCGTGTCGGCCTGGGCAGCGACGGGTGGCGCCGCCTGGCCGCCGACCGTCGAGCAGGCGCGAGCGCTGACGGGGTTCGCGCCGTCGGCGCTGGCCGCGTTCGCCCGCATGCGCGACGGGCTGGAGCCGATCGACCCCGATCCGGCCCTGCCGCTCGCGGCCGGATTCCTTCACCAGCTGACCGGCCGGCCGCCTGACGAGGCGGCCGCGCGTGCGCTCGAGGCGTACTTCATCGTCGGAGCCGAGCACGGCCTGAACGCCTCGACCTTCGCGGCCCGCGTCATCACCTCGACCCACTCCGACATGGCCAGCGCTGTCGCCGGCGCGATCGGCGCGCTGAAGGGGCCGTGGCACGGCGGCGCGCCGTCGGAGGTCGTCAGCCAGCTGCACGAGATGGGCAGCGCCGAGCAGGCTGAGCGCTGGATCCGGGACGCGCTTCGGCGCGGGGAGCGGCTGATGGGCTTCGGGCACCGCGTCTACCGCGCCTATGACCCGCGGGCGGCAGCGCTGCGCGGCGTTGCGGAGGGGCTGTCGGGCGTCGCGGAGTGGCTCCGCATGGCGGTGCAGGTCGAGGAGGTCGCGCTCAGGCTGCTGGCCGAGCACAAGCCGGGCTACCCGATCATGACGAACGTGGAGTACTACGCCGCCGCGGTCCTCCAGGGCGTGGGACTGCCACCCAGCCTGTTCCCCGCGACCTTCGCGCTGGCGCGGCACGCGGGCTGGACGGCGCACTGCCTCGAGCAGGCGGAGGCGAACGTCCTGATCCGGCCGGACGTCCGTTACGTGGGTCCGGGGGAGCGGCACCTCCCCCGCTGAGGGGATCAGTCCGTTCCGCCCGCCCGGCGGAGCCGTTCCTCCAGGAGGCGCCGCTCGGCGGCATTGGCGGTCAGCTCGAGCGCGCGCCGGTCGGCCTCGCGCGCCTCGTCGCGCCGTCCGAGCCGGCGCAGGAGCTCCGCCCGGGCGGCGTGGAAGAGGTGATAGCCGGTCAGCCGCCCGGCGAGGGGCTCCACTTCGCGCAGCGCGCGCTCTGCACCGGCCAGCTCCCCGAGCGCGAGGGCGCGGTTGAGGGCGACGACCGGTGACGGCTGGAGCTCGAGCAGCCGGTCGTAGAGGTCGACGACCGCCGCCCAGTCGGTCGCGCCGTATCCCGGCGCCACGGCGTGCACGGCGACGATCGCGGCCTGGATCTGGTACGGCCCGGGGCGGCCGATTCGCTCCGCACGCGCGAGCAGCTCGAGCGCAGCGCCGATCGCAGAGCGATCCCATCGCGTCCGGTCCTGGTCGCGCAGCAGCACGAGCGCGCCGTCGGGGGAGAAGCGCGCGTCGGCACGCGCCAGGTGGAGGCGCATGAGGGCGAGCAGGCCCAGCACCTCGGGCTCATCGGGCATGAGCCGGGCGAGCAGCGAGGCGAGCCAGGCGGCGTCCGAAGCGAGCTCGCGGCGCTCCGGAGCATCGCCTGAGCTGGCGAGGTAGCCCTCGTTGAAGACCAGGTAGAGGACCGCGAGCACGCTCGACAGCCGGTCCGGGAGCTCCGCCGGGTCCGGCACCCGGTAGGGGATCGCGGCGTCGCGGATCTTGCGCTTGGCGCGGACCAGCCGCTGGGCGACGGTCGGCTCCGGCACGAGGAAGGCCCGCGACACCTGCTCGGTCGTGAGCCCGACCACCGCGCGGAGGGTCAGCGCCACCTGTGCCTCGCGCGACAGGGCGGGGTGGCAGCAGGTGAAGATGAGCCGCAGTCGATCGTCCACGTCCATCGCTCCGCCGGTGGGAGTCTCACGGTCCCGCTCGGTCGCCTCGCGGCCCAGGATCGAGAGCCGCTCGCGGTACCGGGCGTCGCGCCGCAGCCGGTCGACCGCCCGGCGCCGGGCGGTCGTCATCAGCCATGCCGCCGGGTTGCGCGGGATCCCCTCCGTCGGCCAGTGCTCCAGGGCGGCGACGAGCGCGTCCTGCACGAGCTCCTCGGCCAGCTCCCAGTCGCCGAGGATCCGGACGAGCGCGGCGATCAGCCGCCCGCGCTCCTCCTGGACGACGGCGTCGAGGCGAGGCGGGATCTCGGCGGCGTGGCCGGCCCGCGTGCTCACGCTCCGAGCGTCATCTCGGGCACGGGATCGCCCGTTCCGAACGTCGCATCGCCCACGCGCATCCGATCCTCCTCGCTGCTCGCAGAGACGCTCGTACCCATGCTCAACCGACCCTGGGCCCGGCTCGCTCCGACGCGCGGCGTGAATTGTGCACGGAGGTCCCGCATGGATCGGACCGACGCACACGGCGGGTTGCATGAGCCGGCCGACACGGTCGGCGAGGCGCCGGGCGGGGCGCCGCCCGGCGCGCAGGTGGACGACGCCCTCCACATGGTCCCCGGCGCGGACTTCGAGGAGCGCGATCGCGGCGGCGAGAAGCCGTGGTCGACCTCGCTCGCCTACGAGAGCGAGGACGCGGGCGTCGCCAACGAGCCGGACAGCCACGACGAGTAGGCCTCCTGCGACAATGGGCGGGTGACCCCCGCCCGTCCCGCTCCCCTGCTCGTCGCTGGCGCGCTCCTCACCGTCTACCTGGTGTGGGGCTCGACGTACCTGGCCATCGCGGTCATGATCGAATCCCTTCCGCCGCTGCTGGCCGCAGGCGCGCGGTTCCTCGCCGCCGGGCTGATCATGGTCGCGGCGCTCGAGCTCGGCGCCAGGCTCCGCGGCCGCGGAGCGCCGGAACGGCCGACCGCCCGGCAGTGGCGCGCGACCGCACTGGTCGGCGTGGCGCTGCTCCTGGGCGGCAACGGCCTGGTCGTGCTCTCCGAGCTGCGGATCCCGTCCGGGATCGCCGCCGTCATCGTGGCCAGCGTGCCGATCTGGATGGCCGTGCTCGAGTCGGTCGTCACGCGGCGTCCTCCCGGACGGCTGGCGATCATCGGACTGGTGGCGGGCCTGGTCGGCGTCGCGATCATGCTCGTGCCGGCCGAGGGTGTCGAGCACCTCGATCCGCTCGGCATCGTGATGGTGTGCGGCGCGGCCCTGTCGTGGGCCGCCGGCTCGCTCTACGCGCGCCGCGCGCCGTTGCCACGCTCCGGCCTCCTCGGCACGGCGATGGAGATGCTGGCGGGGGGCGCCGCGCTGGTGATGGTCGGGCTTCTAGCCGGCGAGGCGGCCCGCACCGATCCGAGGGCCTTCACCCTGCCGTCCCTGCTGGCGCTCGCCTACCTCGTCGTCTTCGGATCGATCCTCGCCTTCAGCGCCTACACCTGGCTGCTCGCGCGCGTCCCGGTGACGACCGTCGGCACGTACGCGTACGTCAACCCGGTCGTGGCGGTCGCGCTCGGCGCGCTGCTCCTGAACGAGCCGATCACGCCGCGCACACTGCTGGCCAGCGGCGTGATCATCGCCGCGGTCATCGCCATGGTGTCCGGCCGCGACCGGACGGCGGCCGCCGAGCCGACCGCTGCGACCGTCCCCGACCGCGACGGTCCGCGTGGACGAGCGCGCCACGCGGAGGCGCCGGCGGGGTGCGCCGAGTGAACGCGGACGAGATCAACGTCGCCTGTGAGCGGTCTGCGGGTGGTTGGCAGTGCCGCGTCCGTGTGGGCAGCGACGCTTCAGCGACCAGCCACGAGGTGTCGGTGACGCAGGAGGACGTGCGACGCCTGGCGCCGCAGAGCACGCCCGAGGAGCTCGTGCGCCAGTCGTTTCGCTTCCTGCTCGAGCGAGAGGCGCGGACCAGCATCATGCGGCGTTTCGAGCTGCCGCTCATCAGCCGCTTCTTCGCCGAGTACGAGGAGGAGATCGCGCGGCGGATGGGCCAGCCCGGTCAGTAGGACTCGTCCGAGGCGGCGAAGACGCGGTTCAGCAGGTGCGACCCATCGGTCTGCGGATCGGTGAGGTTGGCCTGTGCCTGCTCCAGCATGATGTAGGGGTGGAGCCGCACCTGGACGAGCTCTGCGCCACGGAAGGCGAGCTCTACGAGCATCCCTTCCTGCGTCTGCTGGCTCCACTCCTGTCCGAACAGGAAGTTGCCGTGCGAGAGGACGGTGAGGTGGATCCGGCCGTCCTCCCCGCGCGTGAAGTCGATCTGTGAGGCCCAGTGCGTCCCGTGGCCGAGGATGTGGTCACAGCCGGCATCGAGCATCAGCTGTTGGAGCGCCACTTCCTCGGCGGTGAACTCGACCCGGTACTCCGGATAGCCCCACTGCGGCATGCAGACGACGACGTCGCCGGCGTCGCGCGCGCGAGCGACCGCGCCGCGAATGTTCTCCTCGGTCATCCACGCGACGCCGGGAACGCCCGGCTCGGCGGCGACGGACCCGGGGACAAGGTTCCAGCCGACGACCGCGAAGCGAAGCCCGCCCGCGTCGAAAACCGCGGGGCTGAGCGCCTCGTCCAGGTCCGCGCCGGCGCCGGTGCGCAGGATGCCGGCGGTATCGAAGTGCTCGAGCGTCTGAAGGAACCCCGCCTCGCCGCGGTCGAAGAGGTGGTTGGCGGCCAGCGTCACGACGTCGGTCCCGCCCCGCTTCATGTGGCCCAGGACGCGCGGGTCGATGCTGAACACGACGCCCTCGTTCACGGTCCAGTCGTCGACCACCGGGCACTCGAAGTCCTCGACGGTCACGTCCGCCGAGCCGATGATCCGCCAGACGGCACCCTCGTCCCCGCTCGGCACGGCGTCGACGATGTTGAAGCCGTTGCCTACGTGGCCGGCCGGGACGGGGTTCGGATAGATGGCGGTGTAGCGAGCCCTGCCGCCGCCGAAGACCCACTCCCAGCCCCTGCCCTGCGTGATCGCCTGGTGCGCCACGCCCCGGTCGGGGCAGCTCTCGCCGACGCTCATCAGGGTCCTGATCTCGGCCGGATCGTGGGTCCACGCCGCGGGGAAGGCGCCGCGGGCCGTGAACGGCCACGGCCGCTCTCGCTGGTCCGCCGACCCGAACAGGTTGGCGCGGTCGACGGTCAGCGCCTTGATGCGCGGCTCGACGAGGCCCGCCGGCAGGAGCGCCAGCTGGCCGGGGTTGGCGACGAGATGGTCGGCGACTTCCGCCGCCGGCATGCATGCCGCCGGCGCCCCGCCCTGCGGGAACACCTCGCACGCCTCGACGATCGAGCCACGCTCACGCGCCGTCTCGACCTCGTCGGCGGTGATCTCCGTTCGCAGGTTGGTGAAGCCGGTGACGACCGCGAGCGGGACTTCGATCTCAGGCTCCGGCGTCGGCTGCGGCGTGGCGGTGGGCAGGGGAGTGCCGGTCGCCGCTTCCGGGGCGCTCCGCGGGGGACCGGCGGTCGATGGCGTCGGGCTCGTGTCGGCGCTGCCGCAGGCGACCAGCATGAGCCCGAGCAGGGCGAGGAGCACGCGGCCCGGTCGGCGCATCGCCGCGGATGGTAGACGACCTCCGTGCCACGCCGTGCTTCCACCGGTGCGCTTTCACCGGTGCGCCAGGGGACTTGGCGGGAGCGAGGCATCGGTGCAACCTGTCGCGTACCAACTGCTAGCCGCGCCACGTGGCCGGCATCCGGCGTGTCGAGGAGGAGGACCGATGCTGCGACTCAGGCTGCTCGTATCCGTCATCGCCGCAACGGTGCTGACGGTCGCCCTGGCGGCGCCCGCGCTCGCCCAGTCACCCGTCGAGAACTTCTCGATCAAGTGGCGCGGGGAGCTCGAGGTGATCGAGGCCGGCGGCGTCGCGACGTGCGCGCCACCGCAGGTGTGCGGTGATCCCGATGCCGTCGGCCACGCACAGATTCAGGTCATCCCAGATGAGAACATGGTCTGCTTCACGCTGACCTGGGCGCGCGTGGACGGGACCGTGTTCGCGGCGCACATCCACCCCGGCGTCGCCGGCGATGCGGGCGGCGTTCTCGTGCCGCTGTTCGGGCCCGGCCAGTTCGCAGGCCAGGGGGCGCAGCACGGCTGCGTGACCACTTCGCCCGAGAACATCGCCGCGATCCTCGAGAACCCCGAGGCGTTCTACGTCAACATCCACAGCACGGCCTTCCCGGCCGGGGCGCTGCGCGGCCAGCTCGGCTGACGGGGTTCGGCGCGTACAGGGGCCGTGGCCGGCGGGCCGCGGCCCTTCTGCTGTCCGGCGGCGTATCATCGTGCGCCCCATGGCAGCACAGCAGCCGGGCCCCCCGGCGCTCGCCCTCGGTACGGGGATCAGCGACGATCACCGCGACGGCGTGCGCTGGATCGACTACGAGAACATCAGCTGGAACCCCGTCTTCTGCAAGCGCTGCGACATCTGCGTGGAGATTTGCCCGAAGGGGACGCTGGTCCTGCGTGACGACGCGATCATCGAGACGACCGACTGCATCCTGTGCGGCCTCTGCGAGCGCTACTGCCCAGACCTCGCGATCGAGATGATCCCCGAGAAGGTCGCGGCGCACGCTGCCCGTGAGAGCTCGCGCGCCGCGGAGCGGAGCCGTCGATGACGCGCAGGCTCGTCCAGGGAAACGAGGCTGTCTTCCGCGGCGCGCTCGCCGCGGGCGCGGACTACTACGCGGGCTACCCGATCAGCCCCTCGACGGAGATCCTGAACATCGCGTCCGGCCATGCGGCCGAGCATCCCGAGTTCCGCTTCCTGCAGGCCGAGGACGAGATCGCGTCGGCGAACGCCGTGATCGGCGCCTCGCTGGCGGGAGCGAGGGCGTTCACGGCCACCAGCGGGCCGGGATTCAGCCTCATGCAGGAGGCGATCGGCTATGCGCAGAAGGTCGGCGTGCCATCGGTCTTCAT
>DATADA010000176.1:0-2326 GCA_036258775.1 Candidatus Limnocylindria bacterium
GCGGCATCGACCGAGGCGAAGGGGCGTGCGCGGCCCGGGTCCGGCAGCTCCACGCCGACCGCATCGGCCGCGTCGAGGAACGCGTCGTCGGGGCGAAACGGCCGGCCGCCGGCAACCCAGCTGACGAGCGCGAGCGTGCCCCCGGGACGCAGGACGCGCAGCGCCTCGCGCAGCGCTGCCGCACGGCTGGGGACGAGCTGGAGGACGAACGCGCTGAGGGCGGCATCGACCGATGCGTCGGGCAGCGGCAGCCCCGCCGCCGGCGCCTCGAGCAGTGTCAGGCGGTGGGCGACCCCGGCCTCGGCGGCCTCCCGCCGTGCGATCGCCAGCATCCCGCGTGACGGGTCGACCCCCGTCAGGCGCGCGTTCGGCCAGCGTCGGAGCGCCGCGAGCGCCCCGGTGCCCGTGCCGACGCCGATGTCGAGCACGACCGCGCCCGACGCGCGGTCGCCGATGCCGTCGAGCTCGTCGAGGAGGCGGACCGACGCGGGGGCGATGATCGGCCCCCAGCAGGCGTGGTATCGCTGAGCGGCACGGTCGTACCCGGCGGCGCAGCGTGCGGTCATGGTCGACGTGGCCATGGGAGGAGGATAGGGCCGCGGGAGCCGTCGACGCGCTACGCCGGCTCCCAGTGGAAGTCGCCGGTGAACAGCCCATCGACGAAGCCGATCTGGTACGCGAGGTACAGCCCGAAGGCGAGCGACAGGACGCCGGAGCCGATGGTGAGCCAGCGGTTGATCGCGTCGGAGCGGGCGCTCGATACGAGGAACGGCAGGCCGATGACGGTCGTCAGGATGGCCATGCCGGCCGCCACGCCGACGCAGAAGATGACGAGGTAGAGGAGCGCCGCCGCGGGATCGGCGATCGTGCTCAGCACGAGGAGCGCCACGGCCGCCGAGCCCGCCAGGCCGTGGACGAGCCCGACCGCCACGGGACGCAGCAGCTGGTACCAGCCCAGGCTCGCGACGACGCCGCCGCTCGCCAGCGCGCGATTCGTGCCGTGGCCGTGGAGATGGGCGTGCTCGTGCCGGTGCGGCTCCTCGCCGTCGTGGGCATGCGCGTGCTCGTGGGGATGGCCATGCAGCGGCGCCGGCGGCGTGAAGCGCTCGGTGATGTGCCGAAGGCCGCCGGTGAGGTTCAGCACGCCGAGCAGGATCAGCATGAGCGCGACTGCGAACTCCATCGCGAGCCCGACCAGTGGGGGGATCACGACCTTGAAGACGATGATCCCGACCCCGACCAGCACGACGGTGATGGTGTGGCCGAGGCCCCACAGCGCCCCGATCAGCGTGGTGTGCGCGAAGCGCCGGCTGCGGTTCAGGATCGTCGTCACCGCGATGACGTGGTCGGCATCGGTCGCGTGCCGCATGCCGAGCAGGAAGCCGAAGCCGGCGAGGGCGAACAGCTGGGCCATGGGACGAATCCTACGTTCCGCCCTCCTTTATTGCAATGCGTTGCAATAACGCCCCGCGCGCTATCCTCAGCGTGATGGCGGTCCGTGACGGCTGGTCGGGCGTTCCCGCGGTGCTCCGCGCACGCGGCCTGCGATGGACGCCGCAGCGCCAGCTGGTGGTCGGCGTGCTGCGGGATGCCGAGGGCCACATCACCGGCGCGGAGATCCTGGCGCGCTGCCGGCGACGCGATCCGGGGACCTCGCCCTCGACCGTGTACCGGACACTGGACGTGCTGGAGGAGATCGGGCTGGTCCGGCACGGGCACGGTGCGGATGGTCGCGAGGAGTACCACGTCGAGCCGGATGCCGAGCACGGGCACCGCTACTGCGCCGGCTGCGGTCGATCGTGGGAGATCGCCGACGCGGAGGCGGCCGCCATCCGGCGCGCGTTCCGCGAGGTCGACGGGTTCGACGTCGACATCAGCCACGTGACCGTCGTCGGCCGCTGCCGGTCCTGCGCAGGAGGATGACGGGCGAGACGTTCCTCGGCCTCCCCTCCGCCGAGCTGGCATCGGTCGACGCCGACGTGGTCATCCTGGGTGCCCCGCACGGCGTGGCGTACCCGCTCCCCGGCATGGCCACCGACTGCGCCGATGCACCGGCGGCGATCCGGCGCCGCTCCGCGCGCCTGGCGCGCTTCGCGGCGAACCACGACTTCGACCTGGACGGGCCGATGCTGCCCGCCGGCGCCGACGGCTCGCCGGCGCTGCGGGTCGTCGACTGCGGCGACGTGCCGGGCTCCAGGGGCGACGGCGCGGCCAACGTGGCGGGCATCGAGCGCGCCGTGCGAACGCTCGTGGAGCGCGGTGCGATCCCGCTCGTGCTGGGCGGCGACGACTCCGTCCCGATCCCGGTGCTCCGCGGGCTCGCCTC
>DATADA010000177.1:0-4388 GCA_036258775.1 Candidatus Limnocylindria bacterium
GGGGGTAACCGATGGCGTTCCAGGATCCGCTGCTGCTCGTGATCGTGCTGGCCGCGGCGACGCTCGCCTTCTACTGGTACTTCAGGCACCGCAGCACGGATCGCCTGCTGCGCCGGTACGAGGGCGAGCACTATGGCCGAGCACGCGGTCGTCTCAACCGCATCATCCGCCGCGACCGCCTTCCCGACGAGCCCTCGGAACCGACCGCGAAGAACCAGGGCGTCTCAGGCCCCGGGTAGGCGCTGCCGCGGGACGCGGCGAGCGAGAAGTCAGCGCACGTCCGTCCGCCACAGCGGGCGCAGGCGCCAGCCGGCGAAGGCCAGGACGACGGCCGCCAGCGCCGAGCCGACGATGAATGCCGCGGCCGGTCCCCACAGCTCGGCGACCGTGCCGGCGAACAGTGCGCCCAGCGGCGCGCTCCCGACGAGGACCATCACGAACAGCGACATGACCCGCCCGCGGAGCGCGTCGGTGACGGTGGCCTGGATGGCGATGTTGATGGTGTTGATGAAGACGATCGAGAAGAACCCGCACAGCGCCGCGAGCCCGTAGACCGCCGGCAGCGCGCGGCTCAGGCCGAGCAGCACCTCGCAGGCGAGAAAGGCGGCGCATGCCCCGAGCACGAAGGTGCCGAAGCGGCGACGCACCGTGAACGCGAGCATGAACGCCCCGACCAGCGACCCGAGCCCGAGCGCGCCGAAGAGGGCACCGTAACCCTCGGCCCCCAGCCCCAGGACGTTCCGCGCGAAGAGCGGGATCAGGATCGTGAACTGCATGCCGAAGACGGCCATCCCGAGCAGCAGGATCAGCGTCCAGCGGATCGTGCGCAGCCGCGCCGCGTAGATGAACCCCTCGCCCAGGCTGGCGAGGAGGGGCGGTCGCCGCTCAGGGACCGGACCAGCGCGCAGCAGCGTCGGATCGATGCGTGCCAGCCCGATCAGGACGGCGGCGAAGCTCACCGCGTTGACGGCGAAGTTGGCCGCCACGCCGAGCGCGGCGATCGCGACGCCGCCGACGGCGGGACCGATGACCCGCGAGGTGTTGAAGGCCACGCTGTTCAGAGAGACCGCGTTGGCAAGCACGTCGCGCGGCACCAGCTCGGCGATGAAGGCAGACCGCACCGGCATCTCGACCGACGTCGCGACGCCGATGACGACCGCGAGGACGATGACGTGCCAGATCTCGATCATCCCGGCGACCGTCAGCGCGAACAGCGCCAGCGCCTCCGCCGCGGCCACGACGTTCGTCGCGAGCAGCAGCCGGCGCTTGTCGACGCGGTCGGCGACCACGCCCCCGATCGGCGCCAGCAGGAGGGCCGGCGCGTACTGCATGGCGCCGACGATCCCGAGCTCGAGCGGCGATCCGCCGAGCAGCAGCACGAGCCAGGGCAGCGAGACGGACTGCATCGCACTGCCGACGAGGCTCAGCACCTGCCCGAACCAGAAGCGGCGGTAGTTCGGGATCGAGAAGGCCACGAAGCCCTGCCCGAGGCCGCCGGCGATCCGGGCCGCGGCCCGCTGCTCGGCGCTCGGTGCCCGGCCGGTCGCGCTCGGTATGCCGTCGCCCGGGAGAGTGGGCGCTTCCGGAGCGGCGGGAGGGGGCGGTTCCTCGGTCGCGGTCGTGCTGCGACCCGGGGCGGGATCGGTTCGGGTCACACGTTCAGCGCTCGCCGAAGCGTTCCCCCGAGCGTCGACCGAGCGCCGTGGCGGCACGGAACAGCTTCGAGCGCAACCGTGGCTCGACGGTTCGGCCCTCCACGCCATCGGTCGCACGCGGTCCTCCCGGCGCCGGCAGGAACCGGTTCAC
Organism: Candidatus Limnocylindria bacterium; assembly: GCA_036258775.1. Classification (GTDB taxonomy): domain Bacteria; phylum Chloroflexota; class Limnocylindria; order QHBO01; family QHBO01; genus DATADA01. The sequence continues at coordinate 1,807 of DATADA010000177.1, forward strand.
GAAGCCGAGGATGTCGGCTGTGAGTCCCGGGAAGAGCCCGTGGAACGCCGTCGCGGCGGCGGCCGGGAAGCCGATCGCGCAGACGGCCGACCGGCGGCGCACGGCGCCGATCACCTGGCGGGCCGCCCGCTCCGCATCGGTCGATACGAGCGGCAGGCTCGCGCCGAGGCTGAACCAGGCGAACTCCGTCTCAGCCGGATCCCTGTAGACCGCGCGGACGTAGGAGCCGGTCCGCATGAGCCAGGGCACGACCGTCGTGACGTGGATCCCGTCCCGTCCGAGCTCCGCGCGCAACCCCTCGGACAGACCCACGGCCGCGAACTTCGCCGAGTTGTACGGCAGCAGGTGCGGCGCGCTGACGCGGCCGCCGATCGACGTGACATTCACGATCCGGCCGTGGCGCCGGGCGCGCATCGCGGGCAGCACGGCCAGCGTCGGGTTGAGCGTGCCCCAGAACATCACGTCCTGCGCTCGTCGGAACTCCTCGTGGTCCATCGTCGTCAGCGCCCCGACGCTGATGATCCCGGCGTTGTTCACCAGCACGTCGATCGGGCCCAGCCGATCCGTCAGGCGCCCGATGAGCGCCTCGACCGGCTGCCGGTGCGCGACGTCGCACACCTCGGCGGTCGCATCCACGTCCTCACCCGCGAGCCAGGCGCGCGCCTTCTCGAGCTCAGCGGCGTCGCGCGCGCAGATCGCCACGCTGCAGCCGGCGCGTCCGAGCTCCCGCGCCAGCAGAAGGCCGAACCCGCGGGATCCCCCGGTGACGAGGGCGACCTCCCCGCTGAGGTCGTCAGCCGTCAGCTGCTCGGCGAGGCGCCGGGCCAGCGCGGCTCCGATGATCCCTCCCGTGGCGCCCAGCGCCATGCGTCCCGCCAGCCGGTCCATGCCGAAGGTCGTCGCACCGAGCGTGCCATGGCCATACGGACGGGCCGGGCATCGCCTTCACGCCCGGCAGCCGCTCAGGTCCGCTCGCGCTCCCGGGCCCGCCATCCCGTCCAGCGCTCCACCATGACCACGATGGCCGGGCCGATGAGCCGGGTGGCGCCCCGATACTGCTCGTACTTGGCGGCGAGAAGCTCACGCGCCGTCTCAAGCTCGGGCCCGTCGGCGACGATGCGGGCGGCTCCCTCCGCCCTGACCCACCAGAGGCGCATCCAGTCCTCGACGTACTCGTCGGCGAGGACGGCGACCCGCGGATTGGCCGCGATGTTCGCGAGGCGCTTCAGGCGGCGGCTGCGTTTCGGCTTCGCGTCGAGGACCGAGTAGACGCGATCAGCATCGAGCGCGAATGTCACCGGGACGATGTGCGGCGCGCCCTTCGCGTCGGCGGTCGCGAGGCGTGCCACCCGCGCCGCGCCGAACCGCCATCGTGCCTCGTCGACGTCCACGCGTCCCTCACTCACTCGGCGGGTGACAGTGTCTACCAAAGCCGCCCATCGCGTGACGCTGCGACGGAGGCGGCGGCTCCCCGAGCCGGTCGGCATCGGCGATGCAGGGACGGCGAACATGGTCGACAGCTTCGTGGAGGGCATCCAGCTCCAGGTGATGCTGGTCGTGCTCGCGACCGCGGCGGTCGCGCTGCTGATCGTCGCCGTCACGGCGTGGGGCTGGTGGAAGTGGAAGCAGCTCGCCCGGCGAGCGCGGCGAGCGAACCGGGCATCGTTCAACCGCGGGCAGGACCTCGCCCTCTCGCGCTTCGCGGCCGGCGGGCCGCCGGACGAGAGCGAGGTGGCCCGACGATACGATCGCGAGGTGAGCGAGGAGACGGCACCGCCTGCCGGCGGCCCTGGCGCTGAACCTGGCCGTCAACCGCCGCCGCGCTCGGAGACCCGCGAGCTCCTCGAGCAGGCGCGCAGGTACGCCACCCAGCGAGCGCAGGAGATCGGCGATCGGCTCCGACCCGAGATCGACCGTGCCCAGCAGCGACTCGAGCAGTCCAGCGCGCTGCGCGACGCGGCTGCCCGTCTGCGCTCGGTGCGCGAGGCATGGGACCGCCCCGCCGCGGAGGTCGGCCCCGATACCGCGGCACCGCCGGTGGAGGCCGAGGCGATCCGGCAGCGACTGGATGAGCTGCTCGAGCAGCAGCGGACCACCAACGAACTGCTGCGCGAGTTGTTGGAGCGCCTGGCGCGAACCTGACCGCCGTGGAGCCGAGGATCGTTCCCGCCCACGAGGCGCGCACCGTATCGCTCCACGACGTCCGTTGTCGATACGGGCTCACGATCCTCGACGACTGGTCGAGCGAGCTGCAGGCCAGATACCGCATCACGCTCTGAGACGGCTGTGGCAGGGCGCCCGCTCGGAAGGCGCCGCTGCCGTCAACGACCGTACGGCGCCGCCTCTGCGGCGGGACTGCGGCCACGCCATTCCCCCTGGCCGGCCGCGCGGACGCCCTACGCCGGGGACTCGGCCGCGGCGGTCGCCGGCCGGACGCGGAGCGTGAGCAGGCCGAGCGGGATGGCGAGGACGGCGATGCGCAGCACGAACGCCGCGCTGCTCCCGGCCAGCGCGGCGTCGGCCGTCCTCTCGCCGCCCGCGACGAGGCCGAAGGCGACCGCGGGAAGCGCCACGCCGAGCGC